>NZ_JBSGBY010000092.1:0-18590 GCF_053601505.1 Nocardia sp. NPDC004722 | reverse complement strand
GGCCGCGCAGCTGATCGGCATGCACGTACGGGTCGTTGGCCGCCCACATGGGATCGCCCTGCGGGCCGTACATGTTCTTGCTGTCGCCGCCGCCCGCGGCGACCACGGTGTTGACGAAGTTGTAGCCGATCGGGTCGCTGATCTGCGCGCAACCACTGTAGGCGGCGACCGACTGGTAGAGCCCGGGCGCGGCGATGGGCAACTGCAACACCGAGGTGCCCGCCATGGAAAGTCCGGCAATGGCGTTGCGCCCGTTGGTGTTCAGCGCCTTGTCGATGAGCGGCGGCAGCTCCTCGGTGAGGAAGGTCTTCCACTTGTTCACACCGAGCGTGGGATCGGTTGCGCGCCAATCGGTGTAGTAGCTGAAGCCGCCGCCGATCGGCTGCACGACATTGACGTTCTTGTCCGACAGGAAGTTCAGCACGTCGGTCTGCTTCTGCCAGGTCGCGGAGTCGGTGCCGCCGCCCGCGCCGTTGAGCAGGTAGAGCACCGGGGTGGGCGCCGAGGTGTCGGCGGCGCGCTGCACGTCGACCTCGATGTTCTTGTCCATGGCGGCCGAATAGACCTGGAGTTTGAGGGTGCGCGCGTCGGACGCGGTGCTGGAGGCGATCTTGGAGCCGTCGGCGGAGCTGCCCGCGTAGTTCAGCGAGGTGGCCGAGTCGGCGGAGGCGGTACCTGCGGCTACCGGTAGCAGAACGGTTGCCGTCAGGGCCAGCGCAGCGCTGCCCCAGATCCTCTTCGAACGCACGCTAGATCTCCTTGCAGCTTGTTTCCAATTGGTAAGACTCGATTCATCAGACTGTCATTCGGCAATAAGCATTTGCTGGCCCGAAGCTGAGCTCGGCCTGAGAGGCCGGGGGAACCGCTGGTCAGGGCCCGGAAACCGGCTGTCGGTGAGCTGTCGGCCGACTGTCGGTGCGCTGTCAGCGGGCGTCGGCACAGTCATGGACACACCGGATGCACCGGCCGGAACAACCGGGCCGGGCACGGGCCACAGCCACCGAAAGGCAGTTCCATGAACGACACCGCACTCTCCGATTTCGTCGCCGCCACCGCCGCCAAGTTCGACATGCCGGGCATGGCGGTCGGGGTCTGGGTCGACGGCCGCGAGATCTTCGCCAATGCCGGGGTGACCAGCACCGAGAACCCGGTTCCGGTGACCGAGCACACGCTGTTCGCCATCGGGTCGACCAGCAAGACGTTCACCACCACCGCGCTCATGCGGCTGGTCGCCGACGGCAAGGTCGACCTGGACGCGCCCGTTCGCACCTATGTGCCGGAGCTGAAGCTGTCCGACGAGCGGCACGCGGCCACCATCACCGTGAAGCAGTTGCTCAATCACACCGCCGGTTTCGACTGGAATCTGATCAACAACACCGGTGAGGGCGACGACGGTCTGGCCGCGTTCGTGACGACCCTGTCGGAGCTGCCGTTGATCGCCGCGCCCGGCGAGCGGCCGTCCTACAGTCAGGCGGGTTTCAACCTGCTGGGCCGGGTCATCGAGAACGTGACCGGCGAACCGTTCGAAAAGGTCATCGCCGCAACTGTTTTGGAGCCGGTCGGGCTGCGCGAGAGCTTCTACCACCGCGATGACGTGATGACCCGCCGCTTCGCCGCCGGGCACGAGCGGCAGGAGGACGGTGCGCTGGCGGTCTCGCGGTCCTGGAAGGGCACCCGCGCAAACAACCCCGGCGGCGGGCTCGGCTCGACGGTCTCGGATCTGTTGCGCTGGGGCCGATTCCATCTCGGCGAGGGTCGCGCCGAGAGCGGTGCGGTCGTGCTGCCCGCCGAGGTGCTGCACCGGATGCGGCAGCCGACCGTCACGCTGCGCGCCAGCACCATGGCGGACGCGTTCGGGCTGTGCTGGATGCTGCGTGACGTGGACGGCGTCCGCACGGTCGGCCACGACGGTTCCGGCTTCGGTCAGTTCGCCAACTTCCAGCTGGTCCCGGAGCGGAACTTCGCCGTGGTCGTGCTGTCCAATGCCAGCCCCGACGGCATTCCCGCCAACCAGGCCGTCATCCGCTGGGCGCTGGAGCACTACCTCGGCGTGATCGACAAGGACCCCGAGCCGGTTCCCTTCGACGCGACCCGCGCCCCGGAACTGTTCGGCGTCTACGACATCGACGCCATGACCATGACCTGCTACGCCGAAGGCGACCAGCTCTACCTGGAATGCAAGGTCAAGCCCGAAATCCGCGCCGCCGCACCGGAAGCCGAGATCCCCCAGGACCACCCGCCCTTCCCCTTCGGCCTGCTCCCCGGCGACACCGACGAATACATCATCACCGCAGGCTCTTTCACCGGCCAACGCGGATTCTTCAGCCGCGACACCACCGGCGCCATCACCGGCATCGACCTGGCCGGCCGCCTCTTCACCCGCCTCCCCTGACAACGCGCGCGGCGGAGTGTGAGCCCGCCCCAAGACCTGCGCGGTCGCTAGCGGGTCACCTCTGCCGCCAGTTGTTCCAACGCTGCGAGGCGAGGTAGTTCGCTGCCGCGGCGGTAGGCGGCACGGAATTCGGTGTCGCCCAGGCGGGTAGTGAGTTCCGTTGTGAGGGTGGCTAGTTCGGGTTCGCCGTGGTCGAAAATGCCGCGGAGGACTTCGCTGAGGCCGAGGGCGGTGGCGGAGGCGGCGGGGTCGCCTTCCAGGAGGCGGAGTTTCGCCAGTTGTTCGGCGGTGTGGGCGGCGGCCTGGGCCAGGGCGGCGGAGTCGCCGTAGACGTTGGAGCCTTCGATCACCACCGGGAGCAGGGCGCGGGCGGCCTTGGCATCACCGGCGGTGAGGAGGTTGGCGAGGCGGGCGGTGGCTATGCGGTGGGCGGCCCAGGCGGCCGGGTAGGGCAGGCGGCTGATGCGCTGTTCGAGCTGGGCTAGATCGTGGTCCGCGGCGGGGATGTCACCGGTGCGGCGATGCAGTTCGGCGGTGCAGAACAGGAGGACGGCGGCGAGGCGGGCGAATCCGGATTCGGCGGCCATTCGCCGAGTGGCCTCGATATCGCTTGCGGCGAGCGCGAATTCGCCACCCCGCAGGCGCTGCAGGACGAGGGCCTCGCGGGCGGCGGAGATGTCGTCCTCGGTATCGAGTTCGGAGGCGAGGGTGACGGCGCGACCGTAGGCGGCGAGCGCCGGGTCGTGTTCGCCGCGCAGCGCGTGGTCGCGCCCGATCGCCAGCAGCGTCATGGTCAGCCCCCAGCGGTCGCCCGCGATCTCGAACCCGCGCAAAGCTTCCCGCCTGGACTCGGCCCCCGCGGGCAACTGCCCCCGACCGGTCAGCGCGATATCCCTGGCCAGGTGCGCACTGGCCCGCACCCACGGGTCCGGCCAGGCCAGCGCCTGTTCGAACTGGCGTTCCGCGAGTTCCTCATCGTCGGCACGAGCCGCCATCAGCGCCGCCCACAGCGGCATCGCCGGATGGTATTCCAACCCACCCGCCCGCACACTGTCCTCGATCAGCGCCGACAGCGAACTCCCGGCCGGCGGCGCGCCACCCATCAAAGCGATCACGGAGAACGCCGCACGCGCCCGCTCCGGCACCTCGTCACCGAGCCCCCGCACCGCGCTCAGCGAGCCCTCGAACTGGCTGCTCATCCCGCGAATCCCCCAGTACCAGAACATCGCCCGCACCAACCGCGCCGCGACCAGGGCGTCGCGGTCCGCAGCCTCGGTCCCGAGCGCGCCACGCAACGCGGCGGCCATATTGGTGTGCTCGGCGTCGAAAACGGTTATGGCGGTGAGCTGTTCGGCTCCGCGCAGCATCGGTTCGTAGTGTTCGGCGAGGTTGAGGTAGTAGTCGGCGAAGCGGTCGCCGAGCGCGTCGGTGGAGCGGGTGAGCTGGTCGGCGGCGTAAGCGCGGATCGTCTCCAGCATGCGGTAGCGGGGCGGGTCGTCGGTGCTCGCGCTGACGAGGGATTTCTCGATGAGGGTGTCGAGCAGGTAGGCGATGTCGTCGGCCGGAAGGTCGGCGTCGGCACAGACGGCTTCCAGAGCCTCGACCGTCGCGCCGCCCGGGAAGGCGGAAAACCTTCGGGCCAGCAGCTTTTCGGGCTCTTCCAGCAGGTCCCAACTCCACTCCACCAGGGCGAGCAGGGTGCGCTGGCGAGGCAGGGCGGTGCGGCTGCCGGAGGTGAGCAGGCGGAAACGGTCGCCGAGGCGGCGGGCCACCTGGTCGACGCTCATGGCGCGCAGCTTGGCGGCGGCCAGTTCCAAAGCCAGGGGGAGACCGTCGAGTTGACGGCAGATCGCGACCACCGAGGCGACGGTGGTGTCGTCCAGCACGAAGCCCGGCCGCACCGCCGCGGCCCGGTCGGCGAACAGACGGACCGCCGGGGACCGTTGGGCCACAGCCGGATCGACCGTGTCCACCGGCGGTTCCAGGGGTTCGAGATGGCAGAGCACTTCGCCGGTGATGGCGAGGGGTTCCCGGCTGGTGGCCAGCACCCGCAGTCGCGGCAGCCGGTCGAGCAGCCGCTCGGCCAGTTCGGCCGCGGCGGCGATGACATGTTCGCAGTTGTCCAGCACGAGCACGGCCGGGCCGACATCCAGCAGCTCGATGAGCCGCGCGGTCTTGTCGGGTCGCTCGGCGGTGGCGCTCTCGAGCGCGCCCGCCACGGCGTCAGCGAGCTGATCGGGTGCGCCGAGCTCCGCGAGCGGCACGAAGAACACCGTGTCGAGCTGCCGATCCATCGCCTCCAGGGCGAGCCGGGTCTTGCCCGCGCCTCCCGGTCCGACAATGGTGACCAGCCGCGAATCCGCCAGCAGCACACCCAATTCGGTCAGCTCCCGGTCGCGGCCGATGAATCCGGTCAGCCGCACCGGCAGCGCCTTGGCCACGGATTCCCTGCGCGGAGCGGGGATTTCGAGTTCGCCGCGCAGCAGCGCGAGATGGGTGTCACGCAGTGCCGCGGAGGGGTCGATGCCGAGCTCCTCGTCGAGCCGAGCCCGCATGTCCTCGAACACGGCCAGCGCGTCGGATTGCCGTCCGGCGGCGGCCAGGGCCCGCATGCGCAGCGCGGCCAGCCGCTCGCTGAGCGGGTTCTCCGCACTCGCGATATCGAGATCGGCGAGGACGTCGGCGTACCGGCCCAATTGAAGCTCGGCCTCGAAGCGATCCGCCTGCGCCGCGGAGCGCAGCTCATCCAGTCGGGTCGCGCTCGCCTGCGCGAACGGCGCGTCCAGCACATCACCGAGCGCGGGTCCCCGCCACAATCCCAGCGCCTCACCCAGGATCCGCGTGGCCGCCTCCGCGCGACCGGCGGCCAGCTCCGCGTGCCCCTGCCGCACCAGCTCCTCGAATCGGTCGACATCCACCGTGACCCCGGGCAGCCGATACCCGCCGGTCCCGAATTCGACCGCACTCACACCGCGCAATGCCTTGCGCAGCCGCGACACCAGCGCCTGCAACGCCCCGGCCGCGTCCGCCGGCGGCTCCTCACCCCACAACCCGTCGATGAGCGCCGTCACCGGCACGTCCCGCCCCGACTCCAACGCCAATCGCGCCAGCAGCATTCGCACCCGGAACCCGGGGATCTCCACCGGCGTCCCGTCCTCCGCATGGACCCGAACCGGCCCCAGCACACCAACCTGCACGTGGGAAGTCTTCCAGACCGCGCCGACGCGGACGCGTCACCGACGCCCGCAGCCCATGCCGCCGTGGGTGCCGTCGAGTTCCGCGGCCATTACCCGCGAGGTAATCGACTCGCGGCCGGGCATGGGGCAGAGTCGGTCTCATGACCGACACGGAGATCACCCCGCACCCGGTGGGCACGCAGCTGTTCGCCACCATGCCGTTCACCGAGGGGCTCGGGGTCGAGGTGCTCGACTGCGGCCCGGAGCTGGTGCGCAGTCGGCTGGCGTGGCGCGAGAATCTGTGCACGCTGGGCGGTTCCATGCACGGTGGCGCGCTGATGTCGCTGGCCGATGCCACGGCCGCGGTCTGCGCCTTCCTGAATCTGCCCGCGGGCGCGCAGGGGACGACCACGGTGGAGTCGAAGACGAATTTCGTGCGCGCCCTGCGCTCGGGGCATGCCACGGCCACGGCCACGCCGCTGCATGCCGGGCGCAGCTTCATCGTGGTGGAGACCGAGATCCGGGACGACGCGGGCAAACTCGTCGCCAAGGTGACGCAGACCCAGGCCGTGCTCTAGCCGTACAGCTCTGCGCGCCCTAGGCGTACAGCTCCTCGATGAGGGTCGCGTAGCGGGCGTGGATCGACTTGCGGCGCGGCTTCATTGTCGGGGTGAGCAGCTCGCTGCCGGGCTGCCAGAACTCGGGCACGATGCGGAACTTCTTGATCTGCTCGACCCGCGACAGCTTGGCATTGGCGGCGGTGACGGCCGCGCCGATCATCACCTCGATCTCGGGGTGCCCGGCCAGCGTGACGGGATCGGCTGCCAGCCCGTGCTTTTCGGCGAATCCGGCCACCGCGTCCTGGTCCAGCGCGATGAGCGCCACATTGTATTTCCGGTTGTCCCCCACCGCGATCGCCTGTGCCACCAGCGGACTGAACGCCTTCACCCAGTTCTCGATGGTGGCCGGTGACATGTTCTTGCCCCCGGCATTGATGATGAGTTCCTTCTTGCGGTCCACGATGCGCAGGTAGCCGTCGAAGTCGAGGTCGCCGATGTCGCCGGTGTGCAGCCAGCCGTCGGCGTCGATCACCTCGGCGGTCTCCTCGGGCCGGTTCAGATAGCCCTTCATGACCAGCGGCCCGCGCACCAGCACCTCGCCGTCGTCGGCGATGCGAACCTCCAAGCCGTCCAACGGCTTTCCGACGGTGCCCATCTTCAGCCGCCCCGGCGGGCAGATCGAACCCATGCCGGACACCTCGCTCATGCCCCAGGCGTCACTGACCTCGATGCCGAATCCGTTGAACCAACGCAGCAATTCGGGCGAGACGGGAGCCGCCCCGGAGATCGCGATCTTGAGATCGTCCAGACCCAGTGTCCGGCGTACCTTCGACAGCACCAGCCGATCCGCGATGGCGTGCCGCGTCCGCAACGACACCCCGATATGGTCGCCGTCGAGCCTCAGATCGGAGTACCGGCGGCCGACGGCCACCGCCCATTTCGCCAGCGCGGCCTTGGCTCCGGTGGCCTCCCCCAGTTTCTCCTCGATCCCGCTGCGCAGCTTCTGCCACACCTGCGGCACCGCCCCGAGCAGGGTGGGGCGGCAATCCGCCAGTCCGGGAGCGAATCCCGCCCGGTCGGCCACGGTGGTGATGGTATTGCCCAGCGCCATGCACAGATACAGCGCCGACCAGCGGTCGGCGATGTGCGCGGAGGGCAGGAACGACAGCACCCGTTCCTTTTCCGTGGCGTCGGCGAGCCGAATGCTGGCGTCCACCATGGCCACCAGATTCGCGTGCGTGAGCTGCACACCCTTGGGTGCTCCGGTGGTGCCGGAGGTGTAGATGAGGGTCAGCACGTCCTCGGGTTCGACTGCCCGCCAGGCGGATTCGAAATCGAATCCCGGATCGGCGGCGGCCGCGAGCTCGTCGAGGCTCATGCCGCCCTCCCCGTCGAGGCACACGATGAAGCGGACGTCGGTCCCGGCGCGGCCCTGCTCGATGACCGGCAGGAACTGCGTTTCGCACACCACGACGGTGGCCCCGGAATCGCTCAGCAAATGGTGGATCTGCTCGGGCGAGGAGGTGTTGTACATGGAGAACGGCACCCCGCCCAGATGCACCACCGCGGTGTCCACCGGATAGAACTCCGGCCGGTTGGTCATCATCAGCGCGACCTTCGAGCCGCGCCCGACGCCGAGTGCCGCGAACCCGCCGGCCAGCTCCCGCGCCCGCGCACCCCATTGTCCGAAGGTCATGGTGACGCCGTCGCCCGCGGTGCGCACGGCGACCGCGTCCGGGTTGCGGGCAATGGTGGCCTGGAAGGCCGCGCACATGGTCGCGGGTACGGCTGTCATGACCTCGGTCGCTCCCTCGTTGGATCGAATCGCTAGGTCAGCATACCGAGAGCAAACTTACGGTTACGTAGGGGTAGGGCTCACGGGTGTCCGGCGATGATGGGCGCCAGGTACCCGCGCGCGAATTCGGCCAGCTCGTCCGGGGTTTCGAGACCGGCCAGGCCGCCCCGCACCAGGATCATCGAATGCACTACCCGGCAGCCGATTTCGGCTCGCGTTGCCAGGTCGGCCGGGGCCTCGAACAGTCCCGCCGCGGCGGCTTGGCCGAGGATCGCCACGGTGGCGGCCACGGACATGGCGAAGACACCCTCGCCATCGACGGTGAGCTTCACCAGGATTCGCTCGGGCTCGACGGCGAGCAGCCGCTCCACCAGCGGATGCGCGCGCCAGCGCGTGATGACCGTCACGAAGATCTCGGCGACCAGATCCCCGAGATCGGTGTGCCGATCCGGGATGCCGGTGAGTTCGGACAGGAAGGTGGCGACCTCGCGGCCGACCACGGCCTGCACGAGACCGTCGCGCGAACCCAGTCGCCGATAGACGGTCACCCGGTCGACCCCGGCCTGCTTGGCCACATCCTCGATGGTCGTCTTCTTGACGCCGACCTTCTGGAATTGCACCAGCGCCGCGTCGAGGATGCGCGTCTCGATGTCATCGGCGGCATCCGTGCGGGTCAGCGGGGTTTTCGAGGCGGTCGTCACCGGATCCACGCTAGCAGGACAACGGCCGACTGCAACAATCTCACGCTGTTTGTTGCTGCAACATTGCAATAGGATTTGTTGCGCTGTACGGTTCCTGCATGGCTGAGAAGGCTGGCGCGACGAAGCGCCCCTACGGCGACGAGGCACACGCCATTGCCGCCCGCGACGTCCACTTCGACTTCGAATCCGTTCCGCTGCACTACATTCCGGGCGAGGTACTGGCCACCCACATCGTCGACGTCATGCACCTGGTGCTGCCGGAAGGCGAAAGGGCCATGGCGCAGGCGCTTTCCGAGGCGCTGCCCTATATCGACGACGAGCGGCTCCGCGAAGAGGTGACCGGATTCGTCGGGCAGGAATCCATGCACGCGGCCAGTCACGAGGCGGCGCGGCGGCATCTGCAATCCCTCGGCCTCGACGTCGACTCGTATGTGAACGCCGTGGCCTGGCTGGTCGACCGGATACTCGGCGATCACGGGCTGACCGGGCGGGCCAAGGAGCAGTGGCTCAAGGAACGGCTCGGCCTGTTCGCGGGCATGGAGCACTACACGGCCGTGCTCGGCGAATGGCTGCTCGAGGCCGACATTCTCGAGGCCAAGGGCATGCACCCGGCCATGCTGGACCTGGTCCGCTGGCACGGCGCAGAGGAAGTCGAGCACCGCAGTGTCGTCTACGACGCCTACATGCACCTCGACGGCGGATACCTGCGCAAGGCCCGCACCGGCGTCCTCGCCAGCGCGACCCTGCTGCCCCTGTTCATCCTCTCGGCAGGCTATCTCTACCGAAAAGACCCCTCCCCGGACAAGGGCCGCTTCTGGGGCTGGCAATTCCTCAACGCCACCCGCCGAGGCGTAATCCCCAGCTGGACAACCTTCTTCACCGAGATCCCCCGCTACCTCCGCCCCGGCTTCCACCCCTCCCAACTGGGCCCCATGGACACCGCCCTCCGCTACCTCGCCCACTCCCCCGCGGCCCGGGCGGCGGCCGAATGAAGGCGGCGGCGGTACCCGTCGGCCTGCGGGTGCTGGGTGGGGCGATGGATGTCTACAAGCGGGTGTTCGTGAGCGGTGCGGCCGCGCCGGTGCTGTCACCGGCCAATCCATTGCGGCGCAGTGGGTTCGAGCTGGAGACCGTGGTCGAGAGGTTGGAGCGGCCGGTGCCGGATGTGCTCGCGGTGACGTTACGCGCGGCCGGGGGTGGCGAGTTGCCGACGTGGCGGCCGGGGGCGCATGTGGACGTGTTTCTGCCGTCCGGGCGGCAGCGGCAGTATTCGCTGTGCGGGGATCCGGCGGATCGGCGGCGGTATCGGATTGCGGTGCGGTTGATTCCGGGTGGGGAGGGCGGGTCGCGGGAGGTGCACGAGGCGCTGTGGGTCGGGGATCGGGTGCGGATTCGGGGGCCGCGCAATGCTTTCACGCTGGTGGACGCGCCCTCGTATCTGTTTGTGGCGGGCGGGATCGGGATTACGCCGCTGCTGCCGATGGCGCGGGCGGCTGGGGCGCGGGGGCGGTTGGTGTATACGGGGCGGTCGCGGGAGTCGATGCCGTTTCTGGAGGAGTTGCCGCAGGCCGAGGTTCGGCCCGATGACGAGTTCGGGCCGCCCGACGTGGCCGAGCTGATCGCGCGCGCAGAGCTGGGGGCGGCCGTGTACGTATGCGGTCCGCCCGCCATGCTGGCGGCGGCGCAGCGGTGCCGGTTCGTGCTGGATCCGACGGGATCGCTGCATACGGAACGATTCTCGGCCGCGCCCGTGGTCGACGGCAGGCCGTTCGACATCACGCTCGCACGCAGCGGCCGGACCGTGCACGTCGGTGCGGAGGAAACCGCGCTGACCGCCGTGCGTCGCATCGCGCCGGACGTGAATTACTCCTGCCGCCAAGGCTTCTGCGGCACCTGCAAGGTCGGTGTGCGCGCCGGTGCGGTCGAGCACCGCGATCGGCTGCTGACCGCCGCCGAGCGGACCGACCGGATGCTGCTGTGCGTGTCCCGTGCCGCGGGTGACGCGCTCGTGCTCGATCTCTGAACGAGGAAGATTCATGTCGATTGAACATGTCCGCATCGCCATCGTCGGAGCCGGTTTCGGGGGCATCGGGCTGGCGGTGAAGCTGCGCGAGGCCGGATTCGAGGATCTGGTGATTCTCGAACGCGCCGCCGAACTGGGTGGAACCTGGCGGGCCAACACCTATCCCGGCTGCGCGTGCGACGTACCGTCGCAGCTGTACAGCTATTCGTTCGCACCGAATCCGGACTGGTCGCGCACCTACGGGCGGCAACCGGAGATCCTGGAGTACCTGCGGAAGGTGGCCGAGGACCACGATGTGGTGCGGCACATCCGGTTCGGCGCGGAGCTACTGGACGCGCGATGGGAGGACGAGCGCTCGGTGTGGCGGGTGAAAACCGCACGGGGCGAGCTGACCGCCGACATCCTGATCTCGGCGGCGGGCATCTTCGCCGATGCGAAGTACCCCGAGCTGCCGGGGCTGGATCGCTTCGAGGGCAAGGCATTCCACTCTTTGCACTGGGATCACGACCACGACCTCACCGGCGAACGGGTGGCGGTCATCGGCACCGGTGCGTCGGCGGTGCAGTTCGTTCCGGAGATCCAGCCGAAGGTCGGGCGATTGCTGCTGTTCCAGCGGTCCGCGCCGTGGATCGTGCCGCGCCTGGACCGGCCCACACTCGGTTTGGAGCGATCATTGCTGCGGCGGATTCCGCTGGCTCAGCAGGCGATCCGAGGCGGGTGGTACGCGGCCATCGAGGGATTCGGCCTGATCTCTCTGGTAGACAAGCGGTTCCGGCATCCCTACGAGGCGCTCGGACGGCTGCAGCTGCTGCGCCAGGTGCGCGATCCCGCGCTGCGCGCGACGCTGACACCCGACTATGTGATCGGCTGCAAGCGAGCCATCTTCTCCGATGCCTATCTGCCCGCGCTGGATCGGCCCAATGTGGAGGTCGTCACCAAGGGCATCGCCGAGGTGCGCGAGCGTTCGATCGTGCTGCGCGACGGTACCGAGCACCCGGTCGACACCATCATCTTCGGCACCGGGTTCACCTCGATTCCCTCGGCCTACCAGCGCTATGTGGGCCGCCACGGCCAGTCCATCGCGGAGCTGTATCACCAAGAACCGCAAAGCTATCTGGGTGCGACGGTCGCCGGGTTCCCCAACTTCTTCTGCACGCTCGGACCGTTCGGGGCGGCCGGGAACCAATCCGCCATCTACATGATCGAATCCCAGATCGCCTACATCGTGGATGCGCTGAAAACCATGCGGGACAAGGGAATAACCCGCATCGAACTGCGCCCGGAGGTGCAGGACGACTTCCTCGACGAGATGGACCGCCGCAGCGCCGACAGCGTCTGGCTGACCGGCGGCTGCCAGAGCTACTACACCACCGCCGACGGCCGCAATGCCGGGCTGTACCCCAACTGGAGCTTCGAATACCGCAGGCGCACCCGGCGTTTCGACGCCGAGTCCTACCTGGTGACCACCGCAACCCCAGAAATGAGCCGCTGATGTCCACGCCGCGCTGTCTCCCCGGACCCGGACCGTTCCGTCCCGCAGGCCGGGTCGCGCTGATCACCGGGGCCGGGCAGGGCATCGGCCGCGAACTCGCCGCGATCCTGTACCGGCGGGGTGCCTCGGTCGCCGTCGTCGACGTCGACGCGCGGGCCGCGACCGAGGTGGCCGCCGAGCTGGGTGAGCGGGCGCTGCCGGTGATCGCCGATGTGTCCGACCGGGCTGCCATGGCCGAGGCGATTCCGCAGGTGGTCGCCTATTTCGGGCATCTGGACATGGTGGTCGCCAATGCGGGTGTGGTGCCGCGGCCCGCGACCCTGCGCACCCTCGCGCCCGCGGAGTTCGACCGGGTGCTCGACATCAATCTCACCGGGGTGTTCAACACCGTGCACCCGGCGCTCGATCACATCATCGCCGCGCGCGGGCATGTCGCGGTCGTGTCCTCGTGCGCCGCGTTCGCGCCGGGTATGGGTGGCGCGCCGTACATGATCAGCAAGGCGGCCGTGGAGCAGTTGGGGCGGGCGCTGCGGGTCGAACTCGCGCCGCACGGGGCTTCGGCGGGGGTCGCGTATTTCGGGATCGTCGACACCGAGATGACGCAGGCGACCCTCGACCGGGACGATCTCGGCCGTCGCATCGAGGCGCTGCTGCCGTGGCCGCTGAATACGCGCATCAGTGCCGAAGAGGCCGCGCGCACGCTGGCCGATGCCATCGAAGCGCGTGCGGCGCAATCGATCTCGCCGCGCGTCTGGGGGCCGTACGCACTGTTGCGGGGTGTGGTCAACACGGTCCTCGATTACGGGCTCGCACACGATCCGCGGGTGCACGCGCTCCTGCGCGAGGTCGAGCGACGCAGCCTCGGAAAACCCATCTCATCAGCGAATATGCCCATGGACAGCGGCCGGGTTGAGGCGCATTATTGATCACACATCCGGTGCCGTTCGTCGGGGGGACGACAAAGGAACACCTTCGGACGGATGGGATACGGAAATGTTCACCAAGAAGATGATGGCGACAACGGTGTTCGCCATCGCGGCCACGGGCATCACCATGGCGACGGCACACGGCGAGGCGGGGCTCGCCGATGTCACGCTCAATGCGATGGACGGCTCGGTCGGTTACACCACCACATTGGCGGCCGACCACTCCAATGCCCTGATCACGCTGGCCTCCGGCCATTTCGTGCTCGCACCGGACGCGGTGCAGGTCGTCGGGGACGACGGCGCGGTCGTCGGGTCGATCCCGATGACGCTCACCGCGGCCGACACCGGCCAGATCCTGCAGGTCTCACCCACATTGAACAGTGACACCTCGCTGACCCTCACCCCGGTGGGCGGGCCCGCGGTGGCCGCGACCAGTGCTCAAGACCTGCCGTTCATGCACAACGCCGACGCCGACGGCGGCGCGATCGTGGCCGGCGCCGTGGTCGGTTGCCTGGTCGGCATCGTGATCGGGATCTGGTTCTTCCTGGTCGGCGCGATCGTCGGATGCGCCATCGGGGCGGCCATCGGCGGCTTCATCGGGGCGGTGTCGTAGGCCGAATTTCCTTGCGGGTCGGGTGAATACGGGTATCCGCCGGGAGGCATCGGCGCCGATGCCTCCAGCGGATCGCGTCACTTGATCAGCTTGTCCCGCAGCTGTTCGATGGTCTTGCCCTTCAGGCCGAGACCGTCCTTCAGGTACTTCTCGACGGAGCCGTACTGAGAGTTGATCTGGTCGATGCCGGCCTGCAGGTAGCTGCGGTCGACACCCAGCAGCGGGGCGTAGACGGCCGCGGCCGCCGCACCCTTCGCGGCCGTGATCTGCGCCAGCGTGGCCGAATTCGCGGCGGCCAGGTAGTCGTTGCTGAGCAGGTAGTCGCTCATGATGGTGGCGTCGTCGACGCGGGCGATGCTCTGCAGCAGGAACGCCGTCCAGCCGGTGCGGTCCTTGCCTGCCGTGCAATGGAATACGGACGGGCCGTCCTGATCGGCGAGCTGGGTGAGCAGCTCGGCGAACTTCCCGCGTTCACCGGCATCGGTGACGAAGGACTTGTTGAGGTCCTGCATGAATTTCTTAGCCGCGTCCGGGGACGTGAAGCTCGGCATGCCGGTGGACAGATTCCCGCCGAGGATCGGGACATTGACGTAGGTCGCGCCCGTGGGCACCCGGTCCGCCTTCTGTGCGATCTCGTCGGCGCTGCGCAGATCGAACACCGAGCTCAGGTGCAGGGCGTTGAGGGTGGCCAGGTCGGCGTCATTGGGGGTCAACGCATTCGAGCGGTAGAACACACCCTTGTTCAGGTGATGATTGCCCTGGCCCCGGTAGCCCTCACCGGTGCCCGCGAGGTCACGGAAGTTGACCACGCTCGACAGCCGCGGCGCGTCCGCGCGCTGCTCCGAATGAGGCTTCGCCGACGCCACCGGCATCCCCAGCGTGGCCGAATCAGCCACCACCGAACCGACCAGCGGAGACGCGAGCAGACCCGCGGCGATCATGACGACGATTCCGCTGCGCCGCACTGAAACTGACACCTACAAACTCCTGTTCACGCGCAACACCCGCAGCCACACTCCATGACCGCGGGTGCCACAAATAGATCGCGACAGGTATATCGGCGACATATGAACCGAAAGCAATCGCGCGGCGAACAGTCCAGCGGCACTACGGAAACCCGGAACGGCGAGAAACATATACGCTTCCCGCCCATCCCGGACTAGACAGATCCCATGCCCACCCTGATCGCCCCGACCACGCGCCTGCACGCCGCGTGGCTCGAGGCACACGCCGAATGGGGCCCCGGCCACCACGAGGACGGCTTCGGCCTCCACTCCACCGACGAGGTCTCCACCCCCACCGGTTTCGCCACCTGGGTCTCCGCCCTCACCGCCCCACCCCTCACCTGCACGTACCGCTGGATCTTCGACACCGACCGCATCCTCGGCGGAATCGCCCTCCGCCACCACGACACCGGACTGGGTCACATCGGCTACGGCATCCGCCCGTCGGCCCGCCGCCAGGGCACCGCCGCCTGGGCCCTCACCGCCATCCTCCCCGAGGCCCGCGCGCTCGGCCTATCCCGCGTATCCATCACCTGCGCCCCCGACAACCTCCCCTCGATCCGCACCATCGAACGCAACGGCGGTGTCTTCCAAGGCATCCGAACCACACCCCTGGGCCCCGTCCGCCACTACCGAATCGCCCTCCCCTAACCTCGCCCAGCACTCCAAGATCAAGGTGTACTCATGGAGGCGATCCGGACAAAACTCCGCAGTGAGTACACCTTGATCTTGGTTCGTCACAGGAGGTCTCGTGGCGAGCACCTCGAGCTTGTGGGGCATTACGTCGATAGGGGCCCGGTCTTCGCACCTGGAGCCTTGGCTGCACCCTTCATCTGCAGGCCCTTGCCACCGGGAGCTTTGAGGCCCTTCATGGCGAGCCCGCCCGGTTTGGCCGCCGGAACAGCAGCCTCGGCCGGTGCGGCCTTCGGTGCTTCCACCGCGGCCTCGGCCACAGCGGCTTCGGCCTTGACGGGCTCGGGTTCGGAAACCGGTTCCGGCTCTTCGACCTTCGGGGTCTGAACGACCTTCAGGTTCTCCGTCAAAGTGGCGGCATCCACCCGGTCGATCGACTGCAGCATCAGCTGGGCGACATCGACGACCTCGACACCCTGACCGACCTCGCCACCATCCTTACGCGCGGTCACACCATCGGTGAGCATCACACGGCAGAACGGGCAACCCGTCGCGATCATCGACGGCTCGTTACCACCCTTGAGCGTGTCGAGGGCTTCGTCGACACGGTCGACGTTGATGCGCTTGCCGAGCTGTTCTTCCATCCACATGCGCGCACCACCCGCGCCACAGCACATCGACCGCTCACCGTGACGCGGCATCTCCACCAGCGTCGAACCGGAGGCTTCCATCAACTCACGCGGCGCGTTGTAGATCTTGTTGTGCCGACCCAGATAGCACGGATCGTGATAGGTGACGTTCTGCGCGACCGGCGACACCGGCACCAACGACTTGGCCCGCACCAGACGATTCAGCAACTGGGTGTGGTGCACGACCTCGTAGCTGCCACCGACCTGCGGGTACTCGTTGTTGAGCGCGTTGAAGCAGTGCGCGCAGGTGACGACGATCTTCTTCTTGGCCTGCTCGACACCCTCGAACACGCTGTTGAGCAACTCGATGTTCTGCATCGCCAACTGCTGGAACAGGAATTCGTTGCCCGCACGACGCGCCGAGTCACCGGTGCAGGTCTCTTCCTGACCCAGCACCATGAACTTCACCCCCGCGGTGGCGAGGAGTTCGGCGACGGCCTTGGTGGTCTTCTTGGCACGGTCTTCATACGCGCCCGCGCAGCCGACCCAGAACAGGTACTCGTAGCCGTCGAAGCTGTCGGCGTCGCGGCCGTAGACGGGGACCTCGAAATCGACCTCGGAGATCCAGTTCAGGCGGTCCTTGGAGTTCTGACCCCACGGGTTGCCCTTGTTCTCCAGGTTCTTGAACAGACCAGCGAGCTCGGAAGGGAACTCCGACTCGATCAGCACCTGGTAGCGGCGCATATCGATGATGTGATCGACATGCTCGATATCGACCGGGCACTGCTCCACACACGCACCACACGTCGTGCACGACCACAACACCTCGGGATCGATGATGCCGCCGGAGTCACGACCTGCGGGCGCGACCAGGGGGCGTTCTCCTTCCGCGCGTGCGGAATCCGTCAGCTTGCCCTCGCCGCCGTGAGCCAGCAGATACGGGGCCTTGGCATAGGTGTGGTCGCGCAGCGACATGATCAGCAGCTTGGGCGACAACGGTTTTCCGGTGTTCCAGGCGGGGCACTGGGACTGGCAACGGCCGCATTCGGTGCAGGTCGTGAAGTCGAGCAACGCCTTCCAGGTGAAGTCCTCGACCTTGCCGACACCGAAGGCGTCCACATCCGGGTCGGCGGAATCCATGTCAAGGATCTTGCCGCCGGACATCATCGGCTTGGCCGCACCCAGCGCGACCGAACCGTCACCCTCGCGCTTGAAATAGATATTGACGAAGGCCGAAAGCCGGTGCCACGCAACACCCCAGGCGAGTTTGCGGCCGACGAGGTAGAGAAATGCCGCGCCCGCCAACATCTTGACAAATGCGAAGACCGAGATGAGCACTGGGCTGGCAGGCAGCAGCCGGGCAACCTGCATAGTGAGCGGATCGGTCCAGGCGTTACCGCCGCCGTACGTAGCGATCTTCCCACTCTTGACGAGCACATCGCCGAAACCGTGTGTCAGCACGATCAATTCGATGATGTACGCGGCGAGGAAGTTCGAGCCCGCGAACCGTGAGAGCCGCTCGGGCCGACGCGGATGGTTCAGCTGCCGGATGGCGATCAACGCCACGATCCCGATCACCGTGGCCAGACTGAGAATCTCCTCCAGCAGCCGGTATCCGGCGGTCTCCCCCACCAGCGGCCAGTGGAATTCCGGATCGAAGGTCTGCCCGTATGACTCGAAGTAGAACATCATCCCGACAAGAAACCCGGTCATCACCAGCCAGTGCGCCCACCCCACGGACCGAAACTTGCTCATCCGCGTATGCGCGATCACCTCCACGACAACGGTTTTCGCCCGCGGCAGCACCGGCCTCATCCGCGTCCGATCCGCCTGCCCGACCCGCAGCACGCGAACCATCCGCCCCAGCCCAACGGCCAGCGTCCCCCAGCTGAACAGGGTGACGACCGCGCCGACCACCCCCAAAACGACCGTCGCACTACTCACGATCCCGACCTCCCCCGGCCCGAGCACCATCGCCCGCAAACCAAATCAATGCTACTCATCAGTAACTTACATTGGATGCCTGCATCATGACATCGCCACCGGACCCCCGTCCAGCATCCGAGCCGTGATGTGAACCCCCTTGCGGCAGAGCACATATGACGATTACCGTGTTCGCCCCACCCCCTCCGGCCGGGCACGAATTAATTCGGTACCGCTACACCACCGTCACTGTTAGCGTTGTGGCACAACAACAACGGAAGGCCACCAACGAAATGGCATTCGAATTGGGCCAGTAGCTCCAATTGGCAGAGCGACTGTTTTGCACACAGTAGGTTCCGGGTTCAAATCCCGGTTGGTCCACGCATCCGTGCCGAAAAGCACGGTCCCCCTACGCCTGTAGCTCAGCGGCCAGAGCGCCGGCCTCCAAAACCGGACGTCGCAGGTTCGAATCCTGCCGGGCGTGCAACGCAATACATCCTCCGCGCAGGTCATTGTGCGGGACTCCGACCGAACCGACTTCAAGGCTCTAGACACCGCCCGAACAGGCGCGCTCGCCGAAAGTGGGAAATACTTGCCGTTGCGGCCCACCCGATAGGGGCGGTGCGGTGAGGCTCGGTGGTGTTTGGAGTGGTTGATGGCGGGGGCAGAAACGACCGATACCGTGCTGCTCCCGCGAACGGTACTGCGGCATGCGTTGGAGGC
>NZ_JBSGBY010000091.1:0-18674 GCF_053601505.1 Nocardia sp. NPDC004722 | reverse complement strand
CGGACCGCGACGACACTCTCACGCTGTTCTTCCTCTGCTGTCATCCGGCGCTGTCGCCCGCGAGCGCGGTCGCGTTGACTCTGCGCGCGGTCGGCGGACTGACCACCGAGGAGATCGCCCGGGCGTTCCTGCTGCCGGAACGCACCATGGCGCAACGGATTACGCGGGCGAAGAAGCGGCTCGCGGCCGAGGAGCGACCCTTCGCCATGCCCGCAGAGGCGAACGGCCAACACGGGGAGTGGAACGAGCGGCTCGACAACGTGCTGCGGGTGCTCTATCTCATCTACACCGAGGGCCACACCAGCGGCGGGGAGCGACTACACCGCACCGACCTCTCGACCGAGGCGATTCGCCTGGCGCGCGCCTTGTTTCGCGTGCTGCCGGATAACCCCGAAGTCACCGGACTGCTGGCACTGCTGCTGCTGACCGACGCGCGGCGGGAGGCACGCACCGGCAGCCACGGTGAACTGATCCCGCTCGAGGAGCAGGATCGCAGCTTGTGGGACCGCGAAATGATCATCGAGGGCGTGCGATTGGCGACCGCGTCCGTGCGCAGCGGCCTCATCGGCCAGTATCAGATCCAGGCCGCCATCGCCGCCCTGCACGCGCAGGCCCCGTGCGCCGAGCACACCGACTGGCCGCGAATCCTGTTGCTGTACAACGCCCTCGAACGCCAGGCACCCAACCCGATGGTCACCCTCAACCGCGCGGTAGCCCTGGCCATGGTGCACGGCCCCCAGGCGGGCCTGGACCTCACCGACACCCTCGACACCGACCTCTCCGGCAATCACCGCCTCGACGCGGTGCGCGCCCATCTCCACGAAATGGCAGGCGACTCCGACGAAGCCATCACCTGCTACCTGGCCGCCGCCCGCCGAACCACCAGCCTCCCCGAACGCGACTACCTCACCATCCGAGCCGCCCGCCTCCGCCACCCTTGATTCAGGCGGCACGGAAGGCAGTGGGGGATTGGCCTCGGTGACGTTTGAAGGCGGCGGAGAAGCCGAAAGGGTCGGCGTAGCCTACGGATTTGGCTATCTGGGCGATGGTGAGGTCGGTGTCGGTGAGGAGCTCTTCGGCCTCGTCCATGCGGGAGATGGTGAGGTAGGTCAGGGGTGGCTGGCCCATGACGGCGGTGAAGCGTTTGGCGAAAAGGGCTCGGGAGACCTGGGATTCGGCGGCGAGGGAGGCGACCGTCCACGGTGCGCCGGGGGTGGTGTGGATCGCGTGCAACGCGGGAGCCACCACCGGGTCGGACAGTCCGCGGAACCAGGTGGGGGCGTCGGGACCGGCCTGTTCGAACCAGCTACGCATGGTGCAGACGAGACTCCAGTCGAGGAGGCGGTCCATCATGGCCTGCGAACCCGCGCTCTGATCCACGGCGGCCCGGGCGGCCGTCTCGAACCAGGCGCAGGTATCCATATCCTCGTACACGACCAGGACCGGCGGCAGCGCCCGCAGCAGACGATCGTGCCGACGCGAGGACGCCCGGTAAGCGCCGACGAGCAGGGCGGTGGCCTCCGCCTCGCTGCCCCAGTGGAATCCGGTGAGCTCCTCACCGACACAATCGGATCCGGTGGTGAAGCAGGCGATCTCGTACTCGGTCGGCCGGACGGCCGCGCCGGAAGAGTCCTCGTTCACACCGCCGAGATCCGCTGATACGAGCCGGAATTCGTCCGGACCACGCACCAGCGCCGTGTCGCCGACGCCGAGCGTCCGCTGCCCGCCATCCGGTTGCAGCAGGGTGCCGCCACCGCGCAGCACGGTGATCATGGTGAGCGGGGCGCGGTCGGCGAAGCGGATGGTCCAGGGTGCGGGCATGACGGCATGGGTCAGCACCGAGCCTTCGGCCCGGATACCGCTCAACAGCTTGCTCAGGGGGTCCACCCGGTCCAGCGTAGACGAATTCCTATCCGATGGAGTGTTTCACCCATGGATCGTCTACTCGGTCTCGGATGTACTGGAGCGGACCGGAACACAGCAGGGTTCGATTCAGGAGGAAATCCCTTGTCGCACAATGGCACCGCCCTCGTGGTGGTCGCGCACCACCGCGCCGACTCGCTGACCGCTCATATCGCCGACCGCACCGCCGCTCGCCTGGCGGCGGCCGGATATCGCATCGACCTGCTCGACCTGCGGGGAGAGGGCTTCGACCCGCGGATGAACGACGCCGACCAGCCGGACTGGGGTAATCGGGACAAGACCTACTCCCCCGAGGTGCACGAGCACATGGACCGGATGCTCGCCGCCGAGGTGGTGGTCGTCGTCTTCCCGGTCTACTGGGCGAGCGTGCCCGCGCTGCTCAAGGGCTGGATCGACCGGGTCTGGAACTACGGTCTCGCCTACGGGCGCAGCAAGCCTCGGCTGGCGGGCAAGCGCATCCTGTGGCTCGGCCTAGGCGGAATCTCGCTACACGATCCGCTGGAAGAGTTCATGCAGCAGGCCCTCGAAGCCCAACTCAATATGGGCATCGCCTACTACTGCGGCTTCTCGTACTCCGCCGTCGGTCTGCTGCCCGACGCCGAGGAGCGCCGCCAGCGCATCGACGCCGACGGGCTGCTGCATGTCGCCGCACCGACCGCCGGGGCGGAACGGGCGGCCCAGTACGCCGATCTCGAGCACCGGGCCGACGAGTTCGTGACCAATTTCCTTGCCGCCGAAGCGGTTATGGCCTAAACGCCGTTCCAGGTCTGGCCGGTGATCATCTCGTAGGCCCCGACGTACTTCTGCCGGGTCACCTCGATCACCTCGGCCGGGATCTCGGGGCCCGGGTACTCCTTGTTCCACCCGGTCGAGGTGGACCAGTCGCGCACGAACTGCTTGTCGAACGACTTCTGCGGGCGGCCGGGCTCGTAGTCGTCGGCGGGCCAGAACCGCGAGGAGTCGGAGGTGAGCACCTCGTCGCCGACGGTGAGAACGTCACCGTCCCAGCCGAGTTCGATCTTCGTGTCGGCGATGATGACCCCGCGCGCGGCGGCGTGCTCGGCGCCGCGGGCGTAGATGTCGAGGGTCAGGTCGCGCAGCCGCTCGGCGACCTCCTTGCCCTCCTGGTTCACCACGTCCTCGAAGCTGATCGGCTCGTCGTGCCCGACATCGGCCTTGGTGCTGGGGGTGAAGATCGGCTCGGGCAGCTTGTCGCCGTCACGCAGGCCGGGCGGCAGCGCGATACCGGAGACGGTGCCGGAGCGCTGGTACTCGGCCAGGCCGCCGCCGGTCAGGTAGCCGCGCGCGACGCACTCGACCTTCACCATCTTCAGCGGCTTGACCCGCACGCCGCGGCCCGCGAACTCGGCGGGCACGTCGGTGGTGGACAGAATGTGGTTGGGCACATCGGAGAAGAACCCGAACCACCAGTTGGACAGCTGGGTGAGCAGCGCGCCCTTGTCCGGGATCGGGGTCGGCAGGACCACGTCGTACACCGACACCCGATCGGATGCGACCAGGATCAGCGAATCGCCGTCCTCGTACAGGTCGCGCACCTTACCGGCGTGGATGTGCTTCAACGGTCCTCCTCGTACTGGGCGATCACTGCCGTCGCAGAGCTTACCGACGGGTCTTGCCCACCTCGACGCCCGGCGTGGTGAGACGTGGCATTGTTGGGAACACATCGCATTCCGCACCGAGCCCCGGGCAACGCCGCCCGAGGAGCCGGGTGCACCTGTACGGCAGCAGTTCTCCGAGAGCTAAGGAGCCCCCTTGTCCGAACCGAATCTCACCCGCGAGCAGGCGATCGAACGCGCCGCGACGGTCCAGGTGGAGAACTACCGGGTCGAACTGGATCTGACCGGACAGCCCACCAGCGCCGAAGCTCCGCGCAGTGAGACCTTCCACTCGAAGGCCACCGTCACCTTCACCGCGACCCCGGGTGCGCAGACCTTCATCGACTTCGTGGGCGCGGGCCTGCGCTCGGCCGTCCTCAACGGCACCGCCCTGGACGTGAGCGGCTACGACCAGGAGCAGGGCCTGACCCTGCCGAACCTGGCCGCGAGCAACGAGCTCGTGATCGAGGCCGACGGCGAGTACTCCAACACCGGCGAGGGCCTGCACCGCTTCGTCGACCCCACCGACAACAAGGTCTACCTGTACTCGCAGTTCGAGACCGCCGACTGCAAGCGCATGTTCGCCTGCTTCGACCAGCCCGACCTCAAGGCCACCTACGACGTGATCGTCACCGCGCCCGAGGACTGGGAGGTCATCTCCAACGGCGCGATCGTCGAGACGCACAAGATCGGCGCGGTGCTGCGGCACACCTTCGCGCGCACCCCGCGCATGAGCACCTACCTGGTGGCACTGATCGCCGGTCCCTACGCCAAGTGGACCGACTCCTACAGCGACGAGCACGGCGAGATCCCGCTGGGCATTTACTGCCGCGCCTCGCTGGCCGAATTCATGGACGCCGAACGGCTTTTCACCGAGACCAAGCAGGGTTTCGGCTTCTACCACTCGAATTTCGGTGTGCCCTACGCCTTCGGCAAGTACGACCAGCTGTTCGTGCCCGAATTCAACGCGGGCGCAATGGAGAACGCGGGCGCGGTCACCTTCCTCGAGGATTACGTCTTCCGCTCCAAGGTGACCCGCGCCTCCTACGAGCGCCGCTGCGAGACCGTCCTGCATGAGATGGCGCACATGTGGTTCGGCGACCTGGTCACCATGAAGTGGTGGGACGACCTGTGGCTGAACGAGTCCTTCGCGACCTTCGCCTCGGTGCTGTGCCAGGTCGGGGCGACCGAATACACCAATGCCTGGACCACTTTCGCGAATGTCGAGAAGTCCTGGGCGTACCGGCAGGACCAGCTGCCCTCGACCCACCCGATCGCCGCCGACATCCCGGACCTGGCGGCCGTCGAGGTGAACTTCGACGGAATCACCTACGCCAAGGGCGCTTCGGTGCTCAAGCAGCTGGTGGCCTACGTCGGCGAGGAGCCGTTCCTGGCGGGCCTGCGCGACTACTTCACCGAACACGCCTACGGCAACGCCACTTTCGACGATCTGGTGGGCGCGCTGGAGAAGGCGTCGGGCCGCGACCTGTCGGACTGGGGCGCGCAGTGGCTCAAGACCACCGGCCTCAATATCCTGCGCCCGGACTTCACCGTGGACGCGGACGGCAACTTCACCTCCTTCGCCGTCATCCAGGAGGGCGCGGAGCCCGGCGCGGGTGAGCGTCGCGTGCACCGCCTCGCCATCGGCGTGTACGACGATCAGGACGGAAAGCTGGTGCGCACCAAGCGCGTCGAGCTCGACGTCGACCCGGCCGAGCGCACCGAGGTGCCGGAGCTGATCGGCGTCGGCCGCGGCAAGCTGGTGCTGGTCAACGACGACGACCTCACCTACTGCTCGGTCCGCCTCGACGCCGACTCGCTCGACACCGTGGTGGCGCGCATCGCCGATATCGCCGAACCGCTGCCGCGCACCCTGGCCTGGTCCGCGGCCTGGGAGATGACCCGTCAGGCCGAGATGAAGGCCCGCGACTTCGTGGCGCTGGTGCAGTCCGGCGTCGGCGCGGAGACCGAGATCGGCGTCGTGCAAAGGCTTCTCATGCAGGCCGCCACCGCGCTCGGCGCGTACGCCGACCCGGAGTGGGCCGCCGCCCAGGGCTGGCCCGCCTACGCCGACCGGCTGCTGGAGCTGGCCCGCGCCGCCGGTGCGGGCTCGGACCACCAGCTGGCCTTCGTCAACGCGCTCACCGGCGCGCTGCTGTCCCCGCAGCACGTGGCGGTGCTGCGGCAGCTGCTCGCGGGCGACCCCGAGGGCGTCGGGCTGGCGGGTCTGACCGTCGACACCGACCTGCGCTGGCGGCTCACCCAGGCGCTCGCGGCGGCCGGGGCCATCGACTCCGACGGTCTCGAAACCCCGCTCATCGATGAGGAACTCGCTCGCGACAACACCGCTGCGGGTCGCCGTCAGGCCGCCGCCGCGGCCACCGCGCGCCCGCAGGCCGCGGTGAAGGAGCAGGCGTGGGACACCGTCATGAGCGATGACTCGGTGGCCAACATCACCACCCGAGCGATTGTCGCGGGCTTCGCCCCGGCCGGTCAGGCGCAGCTGCTGACGCCTTACGTGGAGCGGTATTTCGCCGAGATCGCCTCGGTGTGGGAGCGGCGCTCCAGCGAGGTCGCCCAGACCGTCGTGGTCGGGCTCTACCCGCACTGGGCCGTCACCGAGGACGCCGTCGCGGTCGCCGACAAGTTCCTCGGCGGCGACCACCCGCCGGCCCTGCGCCGCCTGGTGGTCGAGGGCAAGGCGGGCATCGAGCGCTCGCTGCGCGCCCGCGCCTTCGACCGCTCGTAACAAGCCCCGCAACACCTTTCGACGACGACAGCCCTCCCGTACACAGGTCGGGAGGGCTGTCGCCGTTCCCCCGGAGTTCCGGGGACTACCTGCCAGGGCGGGCCGTGCGGGCGACCCGGTCGGGTCGAGACGGGCAGATCTCGAATTCCCTGGCGCACAGCACATTAGGGCGTGCCCGCGACGGCGAGTAGACCGCCGAACCGGTGCCCCCGGTTCCGGGGTCTCACCGCGTGCTGCCTGTCGGCAGCCGGGCGCGCTGCTGTCGGCGGATCTGCTCACGGCAGCGTGGCAGGACTTTCCGGCCCCGGCTGCGGCACCGTGAAGTCATGACCGACAACAAGACTCCGATGTTCAACTGGCGCACCCGCGAACAGCTCTACGCCCGCCGGGTACTGGTGCTGGACGGTCCACTCGACGACGACAACGGCACCCTGCTCATGACCCAGCTGATGGCCCTCGCCGCCGAGGACCCGGACGCCGGGATCTCGCTGTGGATCCACTCGCCGGGCGGCTCGGTGCCCGCCATGCTCGCCATCCGCGACGTGATGCGGCTGATCCCCTGCACCGTGTCCACCCTCGCACTCGGATTGGCGTGCAGCGCGGGGCAATTCCTGCTCTCCGCCGGAACCCCCGGCCACCGCTTCGCGCTGCCGCACGCCCGCGTCCTCATGCACCAGGGCTCGGCGGGCATCGGCGGCAGCGCCGTCGAGGTGGAGGTGCAGGCCGACGACCTGCGCTACACCGTGCAGACGGTGCTCGGCCTGATCGCCGCCGACACCGGCCAGCCCTACGACCAGGTCTTCGAGGACTCCCTGCACGACCGCTGGTTCACCGCCGCGCAGGCCCGCGACTACGGCTTCATCGACCACATCGTGGAGTCGTTCAACCAGGTCCTCCCCGAGCGCCCGAGACTGGGCATCTCCGTCTGACTCGGCGAAATCCCTCGGGCCCCGGCCCGTTTCCCTCGCATCAACCCGGTCAGGAGGCACCCGTGACCAGCTACACCATTCCCAATGTGATCGCCCGCGACCCGCGCGGCGAACGCATCATGGACGTCTACTCGCACCTGCTCACCGAGCGCATCGTCTACCTGGGCACCCCCATCGACTCCGGGGTGGCCAACGCGCTCATCGCGCAACTGCTGCACCTGGACGCCGAGAGCCCCGGGCAGGACATCAACCTCTACATCAACTGCGAGGGTGGCGATCTGACCGCGATGCTCGCCATCTACGACACCATCCAGCACATCCAGTCACCGGTGGTCACCACCTGTGTGGGCCAGGCCATCGCGGTCGGTGCGGTGCTGCTCGCGGGCGGCGCGAAGGGCCGCCGCAATGTCCTGCCGCACTCGCGAATAGTGCTGCACCAGCCCGCGATCCGAGGTCAGGGCACCATCCCCGACCTGATCCTGCAGGCCGACGAGATCGTCCGCATGCGGGCCCAGATCGAGGCGATCCTCGCCACCCACACCGGCCAATCCGCCGAAACCCTGCGCCGCGACACCGACCGCGACCGCGTCTTCACCGCCGAAGCCGCGGTCGCCTACGGCCTGGCCGACACCATCCTCGGCCCGCGCTGACGGTCAGGCGGCCAGCAGCAGACCGGAGTACGCCTGGGGAGCGGCGGTGCGGGAGAAGGACGCCAACTGGCGGCGACGCAGTTGCTCGGCGACCTGCAACGTGAGATTCCCCAGGCTGATCCCGAGCGCGCCCGCGAGGGCGGCGATCATCTCGCTGGACGGCTCCTTGCGCCCGCGCTCGACCTCCGAGAGGTACTGCGGCGAAATCCCGGCCCGCCCAGCGGTTTCGGTGAGCTTCTCCCCCTGCTCGAGCCGCATCGCCCGCAACTGCTCGCCGAGCGCCTCCCGCCACAGCGGCTCCCTTTCCGCCGGACGCGGCGCGGGCCGCCGGTCACCCGGACGGGCGGGTGACTGCCGCTCCCCCGGGCGCGCCGACTCGCCCCTGGAACACACCGACTCGTCGAGACCACCGGGGATAGCTGTCAAACGCGGATGCTCGGCCATACCCCGAGCGTAAATTCCGCACCCGGGCCCGCGCGCCCCGATCTGCTGTGGGCGAACTCCATCCCCTTGAAACGCAGACGGCCCGCACCACCCGGGTGCGGGCCGAATCCTTCCCCTCGGGGTTTGGGGGCTGAGCCCCCGCACTGCCCTTGGGGTTTCAGGGGCGAAGCCCCCGTAGTACTTGCCTCGCGGCGACTAGACGCGGCCGATGGCGGCGGCCATCACCCGCACCGCGGAGACCAGGCCGTCGATCAGCTCGCCCTGTCGGAAGGAGCTGGTGGCGGCGGTCGCGCCGAGCTGGCAGACGCGATCGTTGGCGCGCTCGGCCACATCGCGGCCGGAGCGGACCTCGACGGAGCTGGTGTTCGGGTCCACCGCGATGAGCACCGAACGGGCGGCCTCGGGGGTGGAGGGGAACAGCGCGTCGACCCCGGCGCCGGAGTCCGCGCCCAGGTCACCGATGTAGATGTTGAAGCGCACCTTGGTGGCGCGGGTGGCATCGGTGAGCGCGTTGTCCATGAGCAGCCGCTCGCGGTCGGTGAACGGCACGTCGGCGAAGATGTCGCCCGCCTCGTGCACACCGGAGACGCGGCCGCTGACCGTGACCGCCCAGCCGTGGGGTAGGTCGGCTTCGTTCACCGCGGGCCAATTAGAACTTGCCACTTGCCCGGCCTCCGATCAGCTCCGCGGGGGCGGA
The DNA here is from genome assembly GCF_053601505.1 of Nocardia sp. NPDC004722. Taxonomy (NCBI): domain Bacteria; kingdom Bacillati; phylum Actinomycetota; class Actinomycetes; order Mycobacteriales; family Nocardiaceae; genus Nocardia; species Nocardia sp. NPDC004722. The sequence goes on along the minus strand of NZ_JBSGBY010000091.1, from coordinate 9,666 downwards.
TTCAATTGCCGCATGGCTGCCATGCGAATCAGCAGTGTCGTGGTGGCCGGATCCGGTCACCTCATCGGTCGCGCTCCACAGCACCGGAGGCTGCGTCCACTGGTCACCGAGTTCGTAGTGATCCGGTCGCTTGCCCGGCAGCGGCTTGCCGAGGAACGACAAGCCGGCGATCACCAGATAGATCGCGACCGGGATGCCGACGTAGATCAGCACTGTCTGGAGAATGCTCACCGGCCCAACGGTAGTCGATGCCACCACGACTACTACGACCGGTAAGGGTTAGTGCGACCGTGTCGTAACATTCGCCTTTCAGACCAACCAGGCGGTCGAGTTGGCGGGTAGCTTCCGCCCGCTGATGGGCGCGCTGGTCAGCAGCACGTCCCCGGCAGGCAACAGAATCGGCGCGTCGGTGGCGTTCAGCACGCACAGCAATCCGCCCTCGCGCCGGAAGGCCAGGCAGCCGGGCGGACTCCCGTACCACTCCAGCCCCGGCCCGTTGAATTCCGGACGCACGGCCCGCAATTCGATCGCCATCCGATACAGCGACAGCATCGAGTCCAGGCGCTCCAGCTGCGCCTCCACGGTCACCTTCGCCCAGTCCGGCGGCATCGGCAACCACGGTGTGCCGGTGGTGAACCCGAACGGCGGGTGTTGTCCCTCCCACGGCAGCGGCACCCGGCAGCCGTCGCGGCCGCGTTCGGTGTGCCCGGAACGCTCCCAGGTCGGGTCCTGCAATGCCGACTCCGGCAGGTCGTCCACGTTCGGCAGCCCCAATTCGGCTCCGTTGTAGACGAATACCGCCCCCGGCAGCGCCAGCTCCAGCATGATCATGGCCCGCGCCCGCGCCTGCCCGACATCCCCGTCGCCGTAGCGGGTGACCTCGCGCTCGATGTCGTGATTGGACAGCGTCCAGGTGGGTGAGGCCCCGACCCCGGCGACGGCGGCGAGCGAATTGTCGACGGCGGCGCGAATCCGGTCCGGATGGAAGGGAGTCTGGGCGAGCCGGAAGTTGAAGGCCAGGTGCAGCTCGTCCGCGCGGACGTACTCACCGAAGCGGATGTTGTCGTTGACCCACACCTCGCCGATCGACACCGCGTCCGGGTACTCGTCCATGACGATGCGGATCATCCGGTGGATCTCGTGCACCCCGGGATTGTTGAAGCGCGGATCGTCGTCCTCGAGGTGCAGCATCTGGGTCGGAACATGCTCCATATCGGGCAGTCCCGCGGGTTTGGCCATGCCGTGCGCGACATCGAGCCGGAAGCCGTCCACGCCGCGGTCCAGCCAGAACCGCAGGGTGTGCTCGAAATCGGCTGCGATCTCCGGGTTTTCCCAGTTCAGGTCGGGTTGCTCGGCCGCGAAGATGTGCAGGTACCACTGCCCGGGTCTACCGTCGGGTTCTTTCACCCGGGTCCAGGCCGGACCGCCGAAGATGCTCGGCCAATTGTTCGGCGGCGCAGCGCCGTCCGGCCCGAGCCCGTCACGGAAGTGGTACCGCGCCCGCTCCGGGCTCCCCGGCCCCGCCGCCAGCGCCGCCCGGAACCACGGATGCTGATCACTGGTGTGATTGGGCACCAGGTCCATGGTGACCCGCATATCGCGGTCGTGCGCCTCGGCGATGATCGCGTCCAGCGCCTCGATCCCGCCGAAGAGCGGGTCGATATCGCGCGGATCGGACACGTCGTAGCCGCCGTCGGCCATGGGTGAGCGCATCACCGGGCAGATCCACAGCGCGTCCACGCCGAGCAGTTCGAGATAGCCCAGCTTTTCCCGCAATCCGCCCAGATCGCCCACTCCGTCGCCGTCGGAGTCGGCGAAGGAACGGGGATAGACCTGATAGAACACGGCCGATCGCCACCACGAAATGTCACTCACAGCCGTAATGGTGCCAAAGCACAGCGTCTTTCGCGGGCGCGTCGTACGGAACTGTCCAGTTTCAGCAAATGATCAGCGCCCTGGCACAGGCGGCCGGAAACGCTGTGGGGCGCGGCGGCTTCTGCGAAACGAATTCAGAAAGGCGAGTTCATGAGCGAATTGGCAGCCATCTCGAAGTAGTTGAGCAGCTGCTGCCGGTGCTCGGCATCGAGCACCTCCGGCTCGATCTCGGCGACCGCGATGGACATGGCCCGCAGCCACGCGTCCCGCTCGATCGGGCCGACCTTGAACGGGTGATGCCGCATGCGCAGCCGCGGATGCCCGCGCTCGTCGGAGTAGGTGCGCGGGCCACCCCAGTACTGCTCGAGGAACATCCGCAACCGCCGCTCGGCGGGTCCGAGATCCGCTTCCGGGTACAGCGGCCGCAGGACCTCGTCCTCGGCCACCTCGCGATAGAAGGTGGCGACGATCCGATGGAAGGTCTTCTCCCCACCCACCGCGTCGTAGAACGAGGTCGCTGTCTGTTCGGTCTGCTCGCCGGAAGTCACGCCCCCATTCTGCCGTGTCCGGATCGACCCCCGCCCAGTCCAGCACGGGAAGGTCACAAACCCGCCGCTGAGCTGGAGAAATACCGGTCCGACAGGCCGCCTCGGACCGGTCTCGGCAATTGTCACGTCTTGTTCATCCGAATGTGCCCGACAATGTGTCGAAAGAGATGGCATTGTGCGCCATTCCATGGTCAACTGGGTGGCAGTCTGCCGAGATACCACACAATCGGACGAATACGAAACCGGGGTATGGCCCATGAAGCAGCGGCACGGCGCCCGTGAGGCGCGGACGCATCGACAACTCCAGCCCGCCGACGTCCACAATCGTGGGTCGGGGGCTACTCCGCTGCACTTGCTGTCCGAACATTCTCATGCCGAGCATCACCCGGGCGCTCATCCCGAGCCTGCCCATCCGGGCGACCGTCGCGAACATTCGCATCATCCGCCCAGCGCAGCACCCGTTCCCGCCTGGGCGAAACGGCGTGTGCTGCTGCTCAACGCGACCTACGAGCCCCTCACCGCCCTGTCCGCGCGCCGCGCCATCGTGCTGCTGATCTGCGACAAGGCCGATACCGTGCACGACAATCCCGAAGGCCCGGTCGTGCATTCCGCCGGAACCGCGGTGGCGCTCCCCTCGGTCATCCGACTACGCAACTACGTGCGCGTCCCCTACCGGGCACGGGTACCGATGACCCGGGCCGCCCTCATGCACCGTGACCGCTACCGCTGCGCCTACTGCGGCGGCAAGGCCGAAACCATCGACCACGTGATTCCGCGCAGCCGTGGCGGCGCGCACTCGTGGGAGAACTGCGTCGCCTCCTGCGCGCCGTGCAATCACCGCAAGGCCGACAAGATGCTGAGCGAACTCGGCTGGATCCTGCACCACCCGATGGTCGCCCCGAAAGGCCCGCACTGGCGGCTGCTCTCGGCCAGCAACGAGCTCGACCCGACTTGGCTGCAGTACCTCGGCGAGGGTGCGGCCTGACCGCCACGCGGTAGTCGGAAGGCCCGGATCATCTCGGCCCACGTCGCCGCGGATCGGCGATCCCGCGCGCTGACCCGTCGGCGCGGCGAGATTCTCTGCGCTACAACATAATTCCGCTACCAGAGCCGCCGATGGCCGGGTCGACCCGGCCATACGAACGACCCGGGCAACGCCGCGGTCTTGTGCTCGCCGACCACCGACGCGAGTCCGCGCGATAGCGGACCGGTATGCCGTCAGCTGTATTCGCTGATCAGCATCCCCCAGGTGCCCGGCTCGAGCGCTTCGAAGACGTGGGGCATATCGCCGGGGTAGCAGATGTAGTCGCCGGGCTCGAGGTGGACCGGGGCGTCGGCGGGGCCGACGCGTGCGCTGCCGACGCACAGGACGACGTGTTCGACGACGCCACGGCTGTGCGGGTCGGATTCGCGGGGGTGGCCGGGCTCGGCGGTGAGGCGGTAGATGTCGCGGCGGACCGCAGGCGGGGAGGCGGCCAGCAGAGCGATGCGATATTCGGACTGGCCGGACGCCAGCGCCGGGGCTTCACCCGCGCGAATGACCTGCACCGCCGGGCTGGGCGGATCCAGCAGCCGCGAGAACTGGATGTCCAGGGCGATGCACAGCGCCCAGAGGGTTTCGATGCTGGGATTGCCCGCGCCCGACTCCAGTTGCGACAGTGTCGATTTGGCGATTCCCGCGCGTTTGGCGACCTCGGTCAGCGAGAGTCCGGAGCGGGCCCGCTCCCGGCGCAGGGCGGCGGCGATGGCCTCCTGCGGAGACTCGGGGGTCTCCGGCACCGAGACCGGCAGGGAGCTGTCTGACTGGCTCATGATGTGGTTCACAGTACCGGGAAATGGGGGTGCCCCTTTGACGAACCCGGCCTACTGTGTTCATTATAGAAAACATGCGTTCGGCATGGCGAACACTCGATCGGGGTGTGCTCACAGGTATCGCGGCGATCTGCTTGGCGGTCGCCATGATCGGCATATCCTACGGCGCTACCGCCGTGACCTCGGGCTTCCCCGCCTGGTTACCGGTGCTCATGAGCATGGCCGTGGTCGCGGGCGGCTCGGAGTTCGTGTTCATCGGCATCCTGACCGCGGGCGGCGGCCTGGTCGCGGCCGTGCTGGCCGGACTGCTGGTCAATGCCCGGCACCTGCCCTACGGCCTGTCGGTCCCCGATGTGGTCGGCACCGGCTGGCGGCGACTGCTCGGCACCCACGTCATGAACGACGAATCCGTCGCCATGGCGCTGGCCCAGCCCGACCGCGATCGACGCCGCGCCGCCTACTGGCTCTGCGGTCTCGCCGTGCTGGCGGCGTGGCCGGTGGGCGCCGCGATCGGCGCGGTCCTCGGCTCGGTGGTGCCGGATCCGAACGCCTTCGGCCTGGACGCCGTTTTCCCGGCAGTCCTGTTCTCCCTCGTCCTGCCCGCCCTGCGCGAACCCCTCACCCGCACCGCGGCTCTCGCCGGAGCGGTCATCGCCGCCGCGACCACCCCGTTCCTGGGCGCGGGCCTGCCGGTCCTGCTGGCTCTGGCGGCGGTGCTTCTGGTCGTGCGGCGCGCAGGCGCCAAGGAATCGGCCGCCGACGACGACACCGCAGGCGCGGGCCATGGCGGCGATGTCGCCGAGACCGCCACCGCGACAGCGGGATCCGTCTGATGCGGCGCGATCGAGGGCGCTCGGACGCGCGCGGTGCGGGCCGATGACCAAGGCATTGCTGATGGGTGCGATGGCGCTGGCCGTGGGCACCTTCGCGTTCCGGTTCGCGGGTCCGCTGCTGCGCAGCCGGGTCAAGATCTCGCCGCGCACCATCCGACTGCTGGAGATCGCGTCGGTGGTGCTGCTGACCGCGCTGGCGGTCACCACGCTGATGCCCGCGGGCGGCAGCCAATTCGGCTGGGCGCTACCGGCGGGCGTGCTGGTGGCGGCCGGGCTCGCGTGGAAGCGAGCACCCCTACTGGTGGTGATCCTGTCCGCGGCCGTGGTCACCGCCGGGCTGCGCGTGCTCGGCGTGCACTGACGGCCGACCAGGCGCACATCGATATGCGCCGACCGCCGCCGGAGCGAATTCGCTAGCGACGCAGCAGATCCGCGAGCCGGGCCCAGGAATCCTCGGCGACCTCGGGCCGGTACCAGTCGCGGCCCGGGAACAGGAAGCCGTGCGGGGCGTCGTCGTAGACGACGATCTCGTGCTGGATGCCGTTGGCGCTCAGGGCCGTTTCGAGCTCGTCACGGGCCTCGGCGTCGATCAGCGGATCCTCCCCGCCGAAGAACAGCGCGATCCGGCCGGTGATGCCCGGAGTCGCCTCGACCGTCGGTTCCGGGGTCGACAGCGGAATGTCGGTATTGGTCAGCCAACCCGGGTAGAACGCGGCGGTGGCGGCCAGCGGCAGCTGGGTGGCGGCGTAGTAAGCCACGTGGCCGCCCGCGCTGAAGCCGACCATGTTCAGCGAATCCGTTCCGCGACGACGCAACTCGTCCAGGCAGGCGGCGACATCGTCGACTACGCCGGGACGGGTCAGGGTGCGCAGCAGTTCCAGGCCGCGCTCGCGATCGACGTGCAGTTCCAGCTCGGCGCGCGGGGCGGTGCGGTGGAACAGGTCCGGCATGACTGCCACGGCGCCCGAGGCGGCCAGCCGGTCGGCGGCCGCCCGGGCCGTGGCGTGCAGGCCGTAGATCTCGTGTCCCACAACGACTCCGGGGTAGTTCCCGGGCTCCGCCGGGCGAGCGACATAGGCGCTCATCACGGAATCGCCGACCTTCAGGTCGATCCACTCGGTCACGATCGCGGCATCGGTCATGCCGCCAAAGTTAGATCAACGACGCCCGTCTCGGCACTTCCGATACACCGGTCAACACCCGGTGGCGGGTCCGAATGCCGGAGCCAGCAGCGCGATGGCCAGCGCTACGCCCGCGAGCATGCTTCTCAAGATCATCATGGCGATCAACCTCCCGATGGTTGCGTTCGTCCCGCATCGAACGTAACCGGGGACGAAAACCATGACGAGCCAAGATATCCGGTGCCCCACGCATTAGGGGCGAGCGGACTGCCGAGCCATACATCCCGAGGCACGCATATCGCAGGGCCTACATCGGCCGCCGCTCACGCGTCACCGCCCAGGACGCATTTCCGCCACCGGCCCGGTGCGTATTGCCCGCCGGACGAACTGCCCGGCGCGCAGTACTGCCGCCCGCCCGGAACCACCGGTCGTACGCGCTGCCGGGGACGCTCAGTGTGGGAGCAGCGGCAGGGCGGGGCCGCGACGGCGGGCGACCGAACCGTAGCGGGCGTCCAGGCGCAGCCAGGTGCGCGCCGCGCGCACCCGCACGATCTCGTCCACCGAAATGCGCCGCGAGTCGGTCTTCTCGCCGCCGTGCGGAATGAAATCCATGGCGGCGAGCGCGAAGACCACGCGCATCGGCACCTCGACCTGTTCGCCGCCGCCGGAAACGGTCAGCACCGGCTGATCGAGCAGCGCGGCGGGCGGGCCGTGGCGGCTGCCGTGCTCCTGCGCCACTTCGGCTCCGCGCTCGGCCAATTCGACGAGCATGCGAGCGGGCACGTCGTCGATGTGCACGAACCCGGCCTCCGGCGGCAGCGCGGCACGCCAGGCCGAGTCCATGGCGTAGCCGAGCCCGAAGGCGCGGGCGGCATCCGGGCCGTGCAGGCCGGCGAGGAGGGTATCCGCGCCGACCGTCACGTCGTCGATGCCGAGTTCGGCCACCACCGTGCGCACCGCCAGCGCCTCGAATCCGGTACCGGCCCAGGCGGAGACGTAGCGGTCACCGCGCCGGCGCAGCCGGATGACGGCCGCCGGGTCGAGGCGCACCGCGTGCGAGAGGAAGGTGGCCAGGTTCTCGCGTTCCGCGGGGTCCGGAACGTACAGGGTCAGCTGTCCCGACACAGTCGATCTCGGGTCAGTCGGCCAGCCACAGCGCGAGGTAGTCGCGTTCCTCGGTGGTGAGGCGGCGTAGGCGCTGGGTGTCGATGTCGAAGGCGGCCAACTGGGTCGAGGCGATCACCGCGGGCGGGGAATCCGGGGCCGCACCGGCGGCCCGGACCTCGTAACCGACGGTGAAGTCCACCGCGCGCAGCCGGTCGATCCACATGGAGACGTCCAGGGGCGTGTCCTCGTGCCGCAGCTGACCCTTGTACTGCACGCGCAGATCGGCCAGCACGCAGCCGGACCGCAGCTTGACCGTCGGCCGCTCATCGCCGAACAGCCACGGAATGCGCGCCTCCTCGAGCAGCGTCACCATGCGGGCATGGTTGATGTGCTGGAAGGCGTCCATATCCGACCAGCGCACCTCCACCTGGGTGTGGAAACGCTTGGGCTCGGCCGAGGCCGGGGTCTCCCCCGGCATGGGCTGGGCGGTCTTCGCATGGCCGTTCAGTGAACCGACACTCGTCAACGCGGTACCTCCGATTGCGCACCCACCCCGCTCACCATGCTGCGCACCTGCCGCGCCGCAACCGACAGCGTGGCCAGGTCGTGGGTTCCGGACTCGAACAGTTCCGAGAGGGCACTGCGTGCGCGACCCAGGCGGGACTGATTTTTCGACTCCCAGTATGCAATTTTCTCCTCGGCCGTCTCCTCCGGGTCACCCGCGGAGAGCACATCGAGGGTCAGCGAGCGCAGCGAACCGTACATGTCGTCGCGCAATGCGAGCCGGGCCAGCGCGTGCCAGCGGTCGCCGCGTTCCAGGTGGCTGACCGCCTGCAACAGCCAATCGATCTTGAGGTGGTCGTTGAGCGCGTAGTACAGCGCGCCCACCTCCTCACCGCTGCGATCGGTGATGTCCGCGATATCCAGCACATCCAGCAGCGGGAACTGGTTGAGCAGCCCGAACACCTCGGTCGCCAGCGCCGAGGGCGCGCCCTGATCGACGATGGCCTGGCACTGATCGTTGAGGGTGTCGATGTGGTGGCCGCGCAGCCACCCCGGCACCTTCGGCGAGAGCGCGCGCACGCCCTGGGCGTAGCGGTGGATCTCCGCGCCCACCGCGACCGGCTGCGGGCGGTTGTTGAGCAGCCAGCGCGAGGCGCGATCCAGCGTGCGCTTGGTCTCCAGCTCCAGCGCGTCCTTCATGCTGGTGGAGATGTTCGCGGCGCGAATGCGATTCCACACCGCGTGCAGATCGAAGATCTGGGTGGCGGCGGTGAAGGCGCGTACCGAGTCCGAGGCCGAGGCCCCGATCTCCTCGCCGAGCCGGAACGCGTAAGTGATGCCGCCCAGATCCACCACCTCGTTGACCAGCATGGTAGTGGTGATCTCGCGACGCAGGCGATGCCGCTTGATGGCGGTGGCGAAGCGGGTGCGCAGCGGTGTCGGGAAGTACTGCGGCAGCCGGGCCGAGAAGTACACGCTGTCGGGCAGATCGCTGGTCAGCAGGTCGGCCTTGAGCGAAAGCTTCACATGCGCCATGAGATTCGACAGCTCGGGCGAGGTGAGACCGGTGCCCTGCTCCTGGCGCAGCTTCATCTCCGCGTCGCTGGGCAGCGCCTCGAGCTCGCGATCCAGGCCGCGGCTCTCCTCGAGATCCTCGATGACGCGCTGGTGCACATTGAGCATGTTCGGAGCCTCGGCCCGCGACATGCCCATGAGGATGTTCTGAGAGACGTTGTCGCGCAACACGAGCGCCGAAACCTCGTCGGTCATGGAGGCCAGCAGCGAATTGCGATCGGACTCGGGCAGTTCACCGCTGGAGACCACGCCGTCGAGCAGGACCTTGATATTGACCTCGTGGTCGGAGCAGTCCACACCCGCGGAGTTGTCCAGGGCGTCGGTGTTCATCTTGCCGCCGTGGCGGCAGAACTCGATGCGGCCCAGGGCGGTGACGCCCAGGTTGCCGCCCTCGCCGATCACCTTCACCCGCAACTCGTTCGCGTTCACCCGGACCGCGTCGTTGGACTTGTCGCCCACCTCGGCATTGGTCTCGGCGGCGGCCTTGATGTAGGTGCCGATGCCGCCGTTCCACAGCAACCCCACCGGCGACTTCAAGATCGCCCGGATCATCTCCGGCGGCGACAGCACGGTGACCTCGGGGGCCAGCCCGAGCGCCTCACGGACCTGGTCGCTGACCGGGATCGCCTTGACCGTGCGGTCGTAGACGCCGCCGCCCTCGCTGATCAGCGCGCGGTCGTAGTCCGCCCACGACGAGCGGGGCAGCTTGAACATGCGCTCACGCTCGGAGAACGACACGGCCGCATCGGGATCCGGGTCCAGGAAGATGTGCCGGTGGTCGAACGCCGCGAC
>NZ_JBSGBY010000090.1:0-18687 GCF_053601505.1 Nocardia sp. NPDC004722 | reverse complement strand
CTCGGTTGCCGGTCCGCTGGGGGTCGGGCCAGGCGCCACGGTCACAGTGCCGGGTGCGTGCGCAGCTCCGCCGGGCGCGGGGGAGCTGCCGCCTGGCGCGGTACCGGTGGGGGCAGGGGCGGTGCTGCCCGGCGTGGATTGGTAGGCGGCAGCGGCTTGTTCGCCCGCCACCACAACGGTCGGCACGCGCTCGTCGGCGCGCACGGTCAGCGTGGTGGCCGCGGCGGCGCTGCCGACCACGGTGAGCGCGGCTATCGCGCGGATGGCGTTGACCACGGCAGGTCGCCGGGTCGATTCGGCGATGGTCATGAGTCGGCTCCTGATCGGATATCGCTGGGCGCGAGGTTATTTCGGCTGCGGTGTGGAGGTGTCGGGTTCGAAGGTGCCCTCGAGGTGCCAGACGCCGGTGAAGCCGTTGAACGGGCCGCCGACGATGAGGCTGGTCCATTGCAGGGTGACGGCATGGGTTTTCGGGTCGTAGGTGCCGGTGGCGGAAGGCCCCTGGGCGGCATCGGCCTTCGGACGGTTGAACCACTGGTGGGCGACCCAGTCCCAGGCCTTCTGGATCTGTTCGGAACCGGCGACCTGCGCGCCCTGCTTCTCCGGCGGCTTGGGTGCGCCCTGGTTGAACTCCTGGTCGTTCCAGGACGCGGCCCAGGCCGAGAAGTCGGCGGTGAGCTTGCCGTCGTTGTTCACGACGGTCGGGGGCGGCACCTCGCGCTGGGTTTGCGGGTCGACCGGATTGGTGGAGACGCCGAACTCGACGGCGAAGAACTTCGTCGGCTTGGTGATCGACGCCGACAGCGAGTTGCCCTGCGTGAAACCGGGTTTGGGCTCACTCTGGTAGCCGCCCACCCGCAGGCCGCCCGCGGTGCCCGGCTCGAGGAGGGTGGTGGAGCCGCCCTGGGCAGGGGAGTCACCGTTGGGCATGTAGGGCCCGTTCTCGGGCGTGCCACCGGGCTGCACCATGCGGAACCAGGTGCCGCGCACGGTGTTTCCATCCGCGGTGCCCGGCGCGAACTTGATCAGGCCGACCAGTTGCTCCGGACCGGTCGCGGTTTTCGGCGAATCGCCGCTACCGCAGCCCGCTACGAGCGCCGTAGTGGCAGCCAGCACGGCCGCCGTCGCACCGACCCGGGCGCGGGGGAGTGACTTTCTCATGCCGATTCGCCTCCGGTGGAATCGCTTCGGCCGGAGCCGGTTCGGGATGGACGTAGGCCGATCAGGGTCGAGCCCGTAACGAGGACTCCGGGAATCAGGAAGCCCCAGGCCAATCCGCGGAAGGCGGTGAACCCGAGCGGTCGGGTGATGTCGTTGAGCGCCTCGACGGCGTGGAAGTTGCCGACGTTGTCGTTCATCGCGCCGACCAGTGCCGCGAACCGGGAAGTCATGGGCTGCCAGCGATTCTCCAGCGCCGTGATGCCGGACAGGTCGGCGTCGGGTCGCGCCGCGCGGACCGCCGCGGCGTAGCGGCTGTTGAGTTCGCCGTCGGCTGCGACCAGGGTGACGAAATAACCCTGCACCCGGCGCACGTGCTCGGAGGTGAGGATCGGCGAGAAGCCGTCGATGACCGGTTGTGCCGCAGGACTCGCCGTGAACAACCCGGCCGCGAACGGGGTCACGACCAAGGCGAGCCCCGCCAGCGCGGCAGCCGCGCGCCAGGTCGTGGCCCGCGAACCCTTCCCGGCCGCACGGAAACCGAACACACCCGCGCCGATCAGCACCACGCCCGGCAAGGCGAGCAGCCAGGGCAGAGTGCCGAAAGGTGCCGTACCGGAAAGCTTCTGGTAGTTGCTCCGATTGGCGTCGATCGCGTCGAGCATGCCCGAGATGTCGGTCCGGATACCCGGATAGTCGCGGACGAACTGATCGACTCGGGGATACTCGCCCGGTGGTGGTGAAGTGTTCTGCACCGCAACGATATTCGCGCGGGCATCATCGAGGACCCGTAGATCCGAGCGGTAGCCGTCGATACTCCTGCCGGTCACGTAGGGCGCGAAGTTGTCGAGCATGGCCTCGCCCTGCACCGAGCGGGTGAACATCCCGGTCGCGAGGGGCGCGGCAACCAGCAGGACGCCGAGCGCCGCGAGCACTGCGAAGGGCCAGCGCGCGACCACCCGCTCGGGCACGCGCTCGACCTGCGAGACGAATTCGGAGTACGCGGGCAGATCCGGGAAGGCCGACACGGTGGTCATCGCCGAATCCGGATCAAACGGTCGGCGCCGAAGAACATGGCGGTCCCGGCCACCGTGACCAGGATCAGCACCGGAACCAGCCATGGATACCGCTGCCCGCGTGGGATTTCCACGGTCTTGGTCGCCAGGACCGGCGCGGCCTGCACCTGGGGTGTGGCAGCCGGGGCGGCGGCTGCGACCGCGTCCGGCTGCGTCACGGCACCAGGCTGAGCTGGGGCAGCTGCCTGGGCGGGAGAGCCTGGCGGTGTCGCGGGGCCGGCCTGCGCGGGTGAACCCGGCCCGGCGGCGGAGCCGGGTGCTCCCGGTGTTTCAGCGGCGGGCGGGGCCGCGAGCGGAGCCGCCGCGGGTGCGGCCTGCGGCAGACCGCCCCGATACTGCCCTGCCAGATGCCACAGCCCGGTGAAGTTGTTGAACGGCCCGCCCACGATCTGACTCGTCCACTCGAGGACGAAACTGCCCGAGGCGTCGATGGTTCCGCTGATCTGGCTGGTCTTGCCCGGCAGCCCGCCACCCGGCTTGGGCGAGCCCTGGTTGAACACCTGGTTGTTCCAGGTGACACCCAGACTGCTCAGATCTCCCGAGAGCCGTCCGCCATCGCTGAACAGCTGCGGTAGCCCGGTTCCCGAGCCGGTCTGCGGATCGGTCGGATTGGTGGCGGTCGCGAAATCGACGCCGTAGAACCGTACCGGCGTGGTCACCCGACCGGATTGCGCGTTGCCCGCCCCGTCGAACGCCGCCGCCGGCTGCGGCTGATAGCTCCCGCTCACCAGCCCGCCGTCGGTCCCCGCAGACAGCGGCGTCACCGTCTGATCGCTGCACCGCGAATCACTGTTTTGCAGGAACGGCCCGCCCGCGTCGCCGGTCGGCAGGATCATCCGGAAGAAGCTCCCGGTCACCACCCCGTTCGCGCACACGCCCGGCGCGAGCGCGAAAAGTCCGTTGAGGGCGGCCGGTTCCGCCGTCGCGTGCGGCGCGGCGAGCCCACCGAAGGTGGCCGGTCCCAGCACGGAAACGCCGACCGCGGCCACGCTCGCGGCAAACCTGTATGAAGTACGTCCCATGACGGGTTCCCTTGATTGATTGGAAGACTGAGGTACCGAGACGCGTCGACAGCACATCCATGGCAACTCGAGTCCGGGGGAAAGTCCCGGGTTGCGGTCAGCCTGATCGGAAGGCGACCGTCCGGGATCGGCCCGCCGGTGCGCGGTCGCCGCAATTGCCCCCGGTAAGCTCGCTTTTCGTGCATACGAACGGCCGCCGCAAGCTGGGCGTGATGGGCGGCACCTTCGACCCCATCCACCACGGGCACCTGGTCGCGGCCAGCGAGGTCGCCAACCGGTTCGATCTGGACGAGGTGATCTTCGTCCCGACGGGTCAGCCCTGGCAGAAGGGCGACCGCGCGGTCAGCGCCGCCGAGGACCGGTATCTCATGACGGTCATCGCCACCGCCTCCAACCCGCGCTTCTCCGTCAGCCGCGTCGACGTGGACCGCGGCAAGGAGACCTACACCGTCGACACCCTGCGTGACCTGGCCGAACTGCACCCGGACGCGGATCTGTACTTCATCACCGGTGCGGACGCGCTGGCCAGCATCCTGACGTGGCAGGATTGGTCCGAACTGTTCGAGCTGGCGAAATTCGTCGGCGTGACCCGTCCGGGATACGAATTGAATATCGACCACCTCGCCGACTTCCTCCGCGGTTATCCGGAGGGCACGGTCACGATGGTCGAAATCCCGGCCCTGGCCATCTCGTCGAGCGAATGCCGGCGACGGGCGGGGGAGGGCCGGCCGGTGTGGTACCTCGTCCCGGACGGGGTCGTCCAATACATATCGAAACGGCACCTGTATGTGCCGAACGACAGTGCATGGTGAAAGTGCGCAGGGAAGAGGTAGCAGGGTGACAGCATCGGCAGAAGCGGTGAAGATGTCGACGGTGGCGGCACTGGCGGCGGACGAGAAGCTCGCCGTCGACGTGGTCGTGCTGGACGTCTCCGAGCAGCTGGTCATCACCGACTGCTTCGTCATCGCGTCCGCGCCCAACGAGCGCCAGGTCAACGCGATCGTCGACAACATCGAGGACAAGCTGCGCGAGGCGGGCCACAAGCCGGTCCGCCGTGAGGGCACTCGCGAGGGCCGCTGGGCGCTGCTGGACTACGTCGAGATCGTGGTGCACGTGCAGCACGAGGACGAGCGCGACTTCTACGGCCTCGAGCGGCTGTGGAAGGACTGCCCGCAGGTGCAGATCGACGGCCTGGGCGATCCGCGCGCCAAGGCCGCAGCGGGCGACACCGACGGTGAAGACAAGGCTGGGGACGACGAGTGAGCAAGATGGCCGGTGTCCGCCGGCTGATTCTGTTGCGGCACGGGCAGACCGAATGGAATGCCAGCGACCGCATGCAGGGCCAGATCGACACCGAACTCAGTGATGTCGGCAGACGCCAGGCCAAGGACTGCGCGCCGGATATGGCGTGCAGCGACCTGATCGCCATCGTCTCCTCGGATCTCAAGCGCGCCCACGACACCGCGCTCGCCGTCGCCGAATGCGCGGGCATGCCGGTCGCGCTCGACCCGCGGCTGCGCGAGACCAACCTCGGCCAGTGGGAGGGCATGGACCACCGCGAGGTGGACGCGCAGTTCCCGGGCGCGCGCAAGGGCTGGCGGCTGGACCCCACCTTCGCCCCGCCCGGCGGCGAATCCAAGCTCGAGGTCGGCGCGCGGGCGCTGCCGGTGGTGCGCGAGCTGTACGCCGCGCGCGAGGACTGGCCCGGGCACACCATCGTGCTGGTCGCGCACGGCGGACTGATCGCGGCGCTGACCGCGGCCCTGCTCGAACTGCCCGAAGCGAATTGGCCGGTCCTGGGTGGACTCGCCAACACCAGCTGGGTGCAGCTGACCAGCCACGGCCCCAGCGCCGACAAGCCCGGCTGGCGACTCGATGTCTGGAACGCGCTGGCGAAGGTAGCCCCCGATGTCCTCTGAGGATCCGAACAAAGACGCAGCGGATCCGAACAACGACGCCGTGGATCCGAACACCGAAGCGGCGCAGGACAACCCGCCGCGCAAGGTGCTCGTGGTGGTCGCCGATTCGCTGTCCTACTTCGGTCCCAAGGGCGGGCTGCCCGCCGACCACCCGCGCATCTGGCCCAATCTGGTTGCCGCGGAACTGGACTGGGATGTCGAACTGGTGGCGCGCATCGGCTGGACCTGCCGCGACGCCTACTGGGCGCTGATCGGCGACCCGCGCATCTGGGCGGCGGTGCCGCGCGCGGGCGCGGTGGTGTTCGCGACCGGCGGCATGGATTCGCTGCCCTCGCCGCTGCCGACCGCGCTGCGCGAGCTGATCCGCTACATCCGCCCGGCCGCGGTGCGCCGCCGGGTCCGCGACGCCTACGGCTGGCTGCAACCACGCCTCTCGCCGCTGGGCTGGCCCGTGGCGCTGCCGCCCTCGGTCAGCGTCGACTACCTCGAGCAGTCGCGGAATTCGCTGGCGCAGTTGCGTCCCGAACTGCCGTTCGTGGCGGTGCTGCCGTCGGTGCACAAGTGTGAGGCGTACGCCGAGGTGCACACCGGTCGCGAGCCCATGGTGCGGGCCGTGACGGCCTGGGCCGCGGAGCACGCGGTGCCGCTGGTGGATCTCGGAGACGCCGTGCGCGACAACGTGTTCAACGGTCCCGCCAACCCGGACGGCATCCACTGGGGCTGGGAAGGCCACAGCGCGGTCGCGCGGGCCATGGTGAAGGTGCTGACCGAGGCGACGTCCGACGAGGTTCACACCGCATCGTCTGATGGGGTTCACACGGCATCGCCTGATGGGGTTCACACTGCATGACCGTGGTGGTGGTGACCGATTCGTCGGCCAGCGTGCCGGCCGAGCTGGTAACTGATCTTGGTGTGCTGGCCGTGCCCCTGCACGTGCTGGTCGACGACCGGGAAATCCGCGAAGGTATCGACGAATGCGATATCGACTACGGCAACTCCCAGGTCACCACATCGGCCGCCTCCCCGGGTGACCTGCGCGCGGCCTACGAACGCGCGCTCGAACTCAGTGACGGCGACGGCGTTGTCGCCGTGCACATCTCACGCCAGCTCTCCGGCACCTGGGAGGCGGGCCGCCAAGCCGTGCGCGACATGGATGCCGCCGACCGTATCCGGCTGGTGGATTCGCTGAGCGCGGGCCTGGGCACCGGCCTGCCGGTACTCGCCGCCGCCCGCCGCGCCAAAGCCGGTGAGCCCCTGGACGTGGTGTACGACTCCGCCGTCGCCGCCGCCAGCCGCGGTCGCGCCTTCATCGTGGTCAACCGCACCGAACAGCTGCGCCGCGGCGGCCGATTGAGCACCGCCGCAGCCTTTTTCGGCAGCGAACTGGTCACCAAACCGATCCTCCAGATCGTCGACGGACGTCTCGAACTGCGCGAGAAGGCCCGGACCCGCTCCAAGGCGTTCACCAAACTTGTTGCGGCAGCGGTGGACGCGGCCGGTGAGGACGGGGCGGCGATCGCTGTGCAGCACCTGGGTGCGGCCGACGCGGCCCACACCATCGCCGGTCAGTTGCGTGATCTGATCCCCGGCATCCGCGAGGTCATCATCGCCGAATTCGGCCCCACCCTGGGCATCCACCTCGGCATGGGAGCCGTCGGCGCACTGGTGGTTCCCGGCGGCTGCGGCTAGCCCCCGGTTCGGCTGGCACGGCCAGTCGCGCGCTTGGTTTCCAGCCTGGCGACCTGCGGAAACAGTCTTGTTCACAAGGTGAACGGGTATCCACAGCTCCGGCGAAAGTGCTGGTCGCGCAGTCGGTTCGGACGCTGCTCGCTCCTACCGTGAGTCGCATGCCACAACTCGACGAACGTACCCCGTTGCAGCGCCTCGCGGCCCGCGCGAAGACCGAAGCTCGCCCCGGCGCCGACGGCCACTCGCATACCGGCCGCTGGGACGAGGAGTCCCTCGATCACGTTGTCGGGTCGGCCCCGCCCGTGCCGGTGGGGTCGACATCGCCGCAGGCCGCCGCGGAACCGCCGACGCCTTCCGTGCCGCACTGGCTGTCGGAGCCGTGCGGGAGCGTCTCCCTCTGGCACGAACGCCTTGTCCCCGAACGCTTCCGCGGCACCCGCTGGGACCCGGGCCCGCGCGGCGTTCTCGTCATCGCCGCCCTCGGCCTGCTCGCCATCCTGATCGCCGGGTATGTCGCCCTGCGCGAAGAGCCTGTCACGCAACCGGTCCCGCCCCTCGCCGCCGTAGGCGACGTCGTGCCCGTCGACCAGGACGCCCCGGCCCCGGACGCCGCCGGTGCCCCCGGCGCACCGCCGTCGGCTACCGGAGCGGTCCCCTCACCCGCTGCCGGTTCGATCCCGCTGCCCGCCGCCGGCGCTGCCCAGCCGCCCACGTCGAATCCCGCGGCCGCACAGCCGGGGCGAAACCCCCTCGCGCCCACCGTGACCGCAGCGCCGAGCCCGTCGACGGTGCCGGGTGAACTCGTGGTCAGCGTGGTCGGCCTCGTCGAACACGGTGGCCTGCGCCGCTTCCCGCCCGGAGCCCGGGTCGCCGACGCCCTGCGTGTCGCCACCCCACGTCCGGAAGCCGACCTTTCCACCCTCAACCTCGCACAGCCGCTGCTCGACGGTGACCAGATCATCGTCGCCCGCTCGACCGTTCGTCCCACCGCCGCCCAATCCGGCACCACCATCGTGAATTCCGCCCACCCGGCCGCGAATTCACCCCCGCTCTCCGGCTCCGCCGCTCCCCGCCCCACCGCCGCCCCCGCCAAGGTGAACCTCAACACCGCCACCGAATCCGACCTCGACACCCTCCCCGGCATCGGCCCCGTCACCGCCAAAGCCATCCTCGCCTGGCGCACCCGCCACGGCCGCTTCACCTCCATCGACCAGCTCACCGAAATAGAAGGCATCGGCCACTCCCGCCTCAACCGCCTGCGCGACCGGGTGACGGTATGACACCCGCGAACGCGGCGATACCAGCGGCGCAATTCGGTTCTGCCACTTCGGATGAAGTGGTGGGCGCGGACCCTCGTCGGGTCCGATGGCGGTGGGTGGCGCGGCCGGTCGGGCCGCATGGGATCGAAAGGGGTGGCGATGACTGTGGCCGAATCGGGTTCGGGGGCTTCGGAAGAGGACGGCGGTGTGCGGCGGGACCGGGGGACGGTCGAGGTGCCGGAGGTTTTGGATGCGCGGCTGGTACCGGCGACCGTGTGCAGTTGGGGTGCGACGCTGGCGGCGGTGCTGTTGGGCTGGCGGGTCGGAGTAGGGGTGGGGATCGGATGCGCGTTGGGCGGGATCTGCCTGGCGGCGTGGATGATTCGGCGGGCGGGAGCGGGACGGCGGGCGGGAGCTGGGCGGCCGGTCGGCATGGCGTGGGTGGTGCTGGGGGCCTTGTTGATCGGGGCGGGGTTCGGGGTGGCGGGGGCTTGGCATGCGCACCGGGTGCAGGTGCATCCTTTGCGAACGGTGCGGGCCGGTCAACGCTTGATCGCGGTGGTGGAGCCGACGGACGACCCGAAACGGGTGGCGGCCAAGCCCTTCGGCGGGCCCAAGGTGATGATGCGCGCCAGCCTGATCGAATATCGGCTGGGCGGGCGGATCATTCGCTCGGGTGGCAGCGTGGTGGTGCTGGCGCCAGCGGCGGGGTGGACGGGGCTGTTGCCGGGGCAGCGGGTGGAATTCAGTGCGCGCGTGGCTCGTCCGTGGCGGACCGATCTGACGGTGGCGGTATTGCGGGCGGATGCGCCGCCGCTGTCGGCGAGTGATCCGCCCTGGTGGCAGCGGACGGCGGGGCGGGTGCGCGGGGATTTCACCGCGGCTGCGCACCGGGCGCTGTCGGCTGATGCGGCGGGGCTGTTGCCGGGCCTGGTGATCGGTGACATCTCCACCCTCACCGAGCATGTGCAGGAGAACTTCCGGGAGACCGACCTCACCCACTTGACGGCTGTCAGCGGGGCGAACGTGACGATTCTGCTTGGCGCGGTGCTGGTTTCGATGCGCACCCTCACGGTGGATCCGCGCATCGGCGCGCTGGCGGCGGCCCTGGCGCTGGTGATGTTCGTGATCCTGGCCCGCCCCTCACCCAGTGTGCTCCGGGCCGCCGTGATGGGAGCCGTCGCCCTGCTGGCGCTGTGCACCGGGCGGCGCAAGCAGGCGCTACCCGCGCTGTGCACCGCCATCATCGGATTGCTGGCCTGGTCACCGGGTCTCGCGCTGGATGCCGGTTTCGCCCTCTCGGTCCTGGCCACGGCCGGGTTGATCGTGATCGCCCCGGGCTGGTCGGATTGGCTTCGCGCACACGGATGGTGGCGCATCCCCGCCGATTCCTTCGCCGTGGCCGCCGCGGCGTTCGTGGTGACCACGCCCCTGGTGATCTCCATGAGCGGGCACCTCAGCCTCGTCGCGATCCTGGTGAACATGCTGGTGGAGCCGGTGATCGCACCGATCACGATCATCGGCGCGATCGGCGCCCTGCTCGCCTGCCTCTGGTCACCACTCGCAATCCTGCTCATGTACTGCGCCGCCCCGCCGATGTGGTGGTTGCTCACGGTCTCCGACCGCGCCGCGGCCCTGGGCGCCTCGATCTCGCTACCCGCCGGACCGCGTTCGGGCCTGGCGGCGGCCGTCGCGTGCGCGCTCGTCCTCGTCGCGCTACATCCGCGCGGCACAGTTGGTCCCGGCTCGAGCGGCGCAGTCGGTTCCGGCTCGGAATGCGGAGTCGGTCCGGGTGGGGGAGTTGTCGGCGGCTGCGGTGCGGGAGTCGCTGCCGGTGCGGGGTCACCAGGCGTGGTCGGTGCGGGTCCGGGAGCGGAGGTGGGCGGGGATGGTGGGCTTGTCGGGGCGGGCTCGTAGGATCGGGGCGTGAACCAGCGACCCGCGCCCCTGCATCTCGTGCTCGGTGAAGAGGAATTGCTGATCGAGCGGGCGGTGGCGGAGATTACCGCGCAGGCCCGTGCCGCCAGTTCGGATCCGGCGGCGCTGCCGGTGGATCGGCGGCGTGCCGGTGATGCCACCACGGCGGAACTGGCAGAGTTGCTGAGTCCTTCGCTGTTCGCGGAGGATCGGGTGATCGTGCTGGAGTCGGCCGCCGAGGCGGGCAAGGACGCGGTCGCGGTGATCCAGGATGCGGCGTCCTCGCCGCCGGAGGGCGTGGTGCTGGTCATCCTGCACACCGGCGGCGGCCGGGCCAAGGCCCTCGCACCGGCGTTGCAGAAGCTGGGCGCGGTGGTGCACAACTGCGCGAAGCTCACCAAGGCGGGCGAGCGGGTCGAGTTCGTGCGCAACGAGTTCCGCGCCGCGAACGTGAAGGTCTCGGCCGACGTGGTGCAGGCCCTGCTCGAGGCCATCGGCTCGGATCTGCGGGAATTGGCCGCCGCCAGTTCACAATTGGCGGCCGATACCGGCGGCAAGGTCGATCTCGCGGCGGTGCGGCAGTACTACTCGGGCAAGGCCGAGGTGACCGGTTTCGAGGTCGCCGACCTGGCCGTGTCCGGGGATCGCCCGGCGGCCATGGAGGCACTGCGCTGGGCCATCGATCGTGGCGTCCCGGCGGTACTGCTCGCCGACGCCCTCGCGGATTCGGTGCACACCATCGCCCGCGTCGGTTCGGCCGGGCGCGGTGACCCGTTCAAGATGGCCGGTGATCTGGGCATGCCGCCGTGGAAGGTGAAGAAGGCGCAGGGTCAGGTGCGCGGCTGGACCGGCGCCACGATCGGGGCGGCCCTACAGGTCGTCGCAACCCTCAACGGCGACGTCAAGGGTCAGGCCGCGGACGCGAATTACGCTCTCGAGCACGCACTCTCACGCATTCTGGACCTGCGCGAGAGCGCCTCCTAGCCCCTGAGGTCCTCGTCACCGCCGAGGACCTCCTCACTGCCGAGATTTAGGAGTCGGACGGCTTCCAGACGATCTTGCCGCCCTGGAAGTCCTGGGCCTTGCCGCCCTGGTAGTCGTACTCGTCGCCGGTCGGGTAGCCGTAGCGCCCGTTCTCCGCGCCGTTGCGCACCCACTCGTCGCGAATCCAGCCCCACACCACGTGCGTGCCGGTCTTCTGCGTCGAGTAGATGGCCCCGCCCTCGAACAGCTGCGCGTGGGTGGTGGCACTGCCGGTCTTGTTCTCATCGGCGATGGGGAAGCCCAGCGGGCTCATCTCCCAGCCCACCGCGGAGTACTTGTCGCGCACGACACCGCTGAGCACATGCGTGCCCGCACCCACCGACCAGTAGATCGACCCGCCCTGGAAGTGCTGGAAGCGCCCCGGCTTACCGGTGGCCCCCTCATCGGTGACCGGGTACTTCAGCGTGCCCGACTCCGACCCGGTGCCACGCCACTTGTCGCGGATCTCCCCGCCGATGGCGTGGGCGTTGGTCGCCGCGGTCCAGTAGACGGAGACGTTGTTGACGAAGTCCTGCTTGCGGCCGCCCCCGGCGGCGTCGACCTCGGGCCCGGCCGGATCGCCGAAGAAGTCGGGCCCACCCGCCGCGTCGTACTCCACCTCGATCGCCCCGCCCACATCGAACGGTCCGATGGGACGCGCGGCCGCCACCCCCATTCCGGCGGTCAGTGCGACCGCGGCCACGCTGATGGCCAGCGTGCCCCGGGTCAAGGACGAACGGTTGTCACGACGCAGCGTTGCCAAGAGATCTCTCCCAGTGCGGTTTCTTCGGTAAGCCCCCGACGTTTTCGCAGCCATCCTGCTGCCAACCGCCCGCTTCGGCAAGTCCGCAGTTTCCAGGGCACGACAAAAGCCGCCGTGGTCATCGTGGCCACGGCGGCTGTGTAGAAGCATGTTCCGGTTTGGTACCGGGAAAATCAGCCGAGCTTGTTGAAAGCCAGCGACAGGGCCGACTTCTTGTTGGCGGCCTGGTTGGCGTGGATGACGCCCTTGGAGGCGGCCTTGTCCAGGCTCTTGCTCGCGGACTGCATCAGCTCGAGCGCCTTGTCCTTCTCGCCCGCCGCAGCGGCCTCGCGGAACTTGCGGATCGAGGTGCGCAGCGCGGACTTCACCGACTGGTTACGCTGACGCGCAAGCTCGTTGGTGCGGATCCGCTTCATCTGGGACTTGATGTTGGCCACGCCTGTTTCCTCGTGTTCCTTCGTTTGGTGGGTATGCGGGATGCAAAGTCTTCGTGCGCGCACTACGAGAGGGGTAGTCGCAGCACCGATCGTCGAGATTACCAGGCGACGCGGCCAGGTATGAAATCGGGCCTGTCCGCTACGTGGCTGAAACCAGAAATTTATCCGCGTCCAACTGCGTGTTGCCCCTGCGTGATGGACGATTCTTGCATGACCCCCGCCGCGTCCGCACCGGGTCTTTCGAAGACCAACAGATCTGCCGCGCCTGCCGCGATCGCGCCCACTCCTACCGGTCTCGAGCGTGAGAAACGGGAGAAATCGGGCGTTTTCGCTGGTTACCATCCCGGCCGCTATGACCGCGCCTACGACGAAATGTTCGATTCCGCCGGTCGCCCCCGTGCCCCCTACCGGGGCATTTTCAACGCGCTGGCCACCATCGACGCCGAAGATCTGGCCGCCCGCGCCGAGGCGCTGGACCGGGCATTCGTCGATCAGGGCATCACCTTCTCGCTCTCGGGACAGGAACGCCCCTTTCCCCTCGACCTGGTGCCGCGGGTGATCGCCGCCACCGAATGGACCAAACTCGAACGCGGCATCAAGCAGCGGGTGCGCGCCCTCGAGGCGTTCCTCGCCGACGTGTACGGCGAGCAGACCATCCTGCGCGACCGCGTG
Organism: Nocardia sp. NPDC004722; assembly: GCF_053601505.1. Lineage (NCBI taxonomy): Bacteria > Bacillati > Actinomycetota > Actinomycetes > Mycobacteriales > Nocardiaceae > Nocardia > Nocardia sp. NPDC004722. The sequence continues at coordinate 5,752 of NZ_JBSGBY010000090.1, read as the reverse complement.
ATCCCGAAACGACTCGTCACCTCCTGCGACCACTTCCATCGCGAGGCCACCGGCCTGGTGCCGCCCAACGGCGTGCGCATCCACGTGGCCGGGATCGATCTGGTGCGGGACGAGCACGGGGATTTCCGTGTGCTGGAAGACAATCTGCGCTCGCCGTCGGGTGTGTCCTACGTCATGGAGAACCGCCGCACCATGGCGCGGGTGTTCCCGGACCTGTTCGCCTCGCATCGGGTGCGGGCCGTCGGCGACTATCCGACCCACCTGTTGCGCGCCCTGCGCGCGGCCGCCGCCCCCAACGAGGCCGACCCGACCGTGGTGGTGCTCACCCCGGGCGTCTACAACTCCGCCTACTTCGAGCATTCGCTGCTGGCCCGGCAGATGGGCGTGGAACTGGTCGAGGGCCGCGACCTGTTCTGCCGCGACAATGTCGTCTATATGCGCACCACCGCCGGCGAGCGGCAGGTGGACGTCATCTACCGGCGCATCGACGACACCTTCCTCGACCCCATGCAGTTCCGCCCGGACTCCATGCTGGGCGTGGCCGGGCTGCTCAACGCCGCCCGCGCCGGCACGGTGGTGCTGGCCAACGCGGTCGGCAACGGAGTCGGCGACGACAAACTCATCTACACGTACGTGCCCGCCTTCATCGAGTACTACCTGGGCGAGAAGCCGATCCTGCCCAACGTGGACTCCTACCGCTGCTGGGAACCGGACGAACGTGACGAGGTGCTTGACCGGGTCGCCGAACTGGTGGTCAAACCGGTGGAGGGTTCCGGCGGGTACGGCATCGTGATCGGCCCGGCGGCCAGCGCCCGCGAGCTGGAGGCGACCCGGCGCAAGGTGCGGGCCAATCCGCGCGGCTGGATCGCGCAGCCGGTGGTGCAGCTGTCCACGGTGCCCAGCAAGATCGACGGCCGCCTCGCGCCCCGGCATGTGGACCTGCGGCCCTTCGCGGTCAACGACGGTGACGACATCTGGGTATTGCCGGGCGGATTGACCCGGGTCGCACTGCCGGAGAACTCACTGGTGGTGAATTCCAGCCAGGGCGGCGGCAGCAAGGACACCTGGGTGCTCTCACCCAGAACTTCTGTGGCGCAACGGGAATTAGCGGGATCGCAGTTGGTCAGCGAACTGCATTTAGCCCCTGAACGCGACCAATCGCGCGAACCCTCCGCCGCGCGAACCAATCAGCAGCAACAGTAGTAGTTACAGCAATTCGAATACATCGGCGGCAATGGCGCTCGGCAGGTGGTTACAGCGTTAGGTGGTCGGATCATGTTGGCGCGCAATGCCGAATCCTTGTTCTGGATCGGGCGCTACGTGGAGCGTGCCGAATATACGGCGCGCATTCTCGATGTCGCGGTCCATCAGCTCCTGGAGGACGCCACGGTCGATCCCGACAGAACCTCGCGGGTCCTGTTACGGGTACTGGGCATCGACTCACCCGACGAGGACCGGGAATTGGATGTCTGGTCGGTGACCGAGCTGGTGGCCTTCGGCCGCGACGGCGGCTCCATCGTCGATTCGATCAGCCGGGCCCGCGAGAATGCCCGGGGCGCACGGGAAGTCACCTCCACCGAAATGTGGGAGTGCCTCAACGCCACCTACAACGGCCTGCCGGCGGCCGAACGCGCAGCCCGGGCGCTGGGGCCGCACGAATTCTGCCACTACATCACCGATCGGGCCGCCATGTTCGTCGGGCTCTCGGATTCGACGCTCAGCCGCGACGACGGATATCGGTTCCTGCTGCTGGGCCGAAGTATCGAACGCGTGGATATGACCGTGCGCCTGTTGCATTCACGCGCCGGTGACCGCACCTCCTCGCCCGCCTGGGTGACGGTATTGCGTTCGGCCGGCGCGCACGACCCGTATCTGCGGACGCACCGCGGCGTGCTGGACGCCAATCAGATCGCCGAATTCATCCTGCTGGACCGGCTTTTCCCGCGTTCGGTATTCCATTCGCTGCGGGTGGCCGAGGCGTGTCTACAGGAATTGGATCAAAGACCCAACAGCCGATTCGCCGCCCGGCACGAGGCGCACCGCCTGCTCGGGCGGGCGCGCAGCGAACTCGAGTTCATCCCGTCCTCGGTGCTGCTCGAGGACCTGCCCAGCCGGCTGCTGTGGTTGCAGCAGACCTGCCGCGAGGTCGGGGAGGCGGTCGCGTTGCAGTACTTCCACGCCGAATCGTGGGTGGCCTGGACCGGCCTGCACGGGCGCATCTCCGAGCGGGTGGAGGAACTGGCATGAGCTGGCGCATGCGGGTGGTGCACACCACCGGATATGTCTACGACGCGCCGGTCACCCGGTCGTTCAACGAGGCGCGGCTCACCCCGCGCGCCGACAGCAGGCAGAACGTCATCCTGAGCCGCGTCGACACCGTGCCGTCGACCCGCTCCTTCCGCTACACCGACTACTGGGGCACCGCGGTCACCTCCTTCGACCTGCACGCCCCGCACACCGAATTGGAGGTCACCAGCGCCTCGGTGGTGGAGACCGAGCCGTTCACCGTGCCCGCCGAGGAACTGTCCTGGGAGGAACTGCGCACCGACGCCGTGGCCGACCGCTTCGACGAACTGCTGCAGGCCACCGACTACGTGCCGCGCGAGAAGCGGCTCGGTTCGGTGGTGCGTTCGCTCGCCCGCGGCGTGCCGCCCGCGAAAGCGGTTGTCGGCGCGGCGGAGTGGGTGCACCGCGAGATGGAATACCTGGCCGGGACCACCTCGGTGCACACCTCGGCGGTGCAGGCCTACGCCGAACGGCGCGGCGTCTGCCAGGATTACGCGCACCTGACGCTGCTGCTGTTGCGCGGCATGGGGATTCCCTGCCGCTACGTCTCCGGCTACCTGCATCCCGATCCCGCGGCCGAGGTCGGCGACACCGTCGCGGGCCAGATGCACGCCTGGGTGGAGGCGTGGACGGGGGAGTGGTGGGGCTACGACCCGACCAACAACATCCCGATCACCGAGCAACACGTATCCGTCGGTGTCGGACGTGATTACGCGGATGTGCCGCCTCTCAAAGGTATCTTCAGCGGGAGCGGCTCGACCGATCTCGAAGTGGTGGTGGAGATAACCCGCTTGGCCTGACAGCGCTTTTCCCCAGCTAGCGGAAGGTTGCCGATGTCACCGACAGCACAGGAAGTCGCCGAGGATCTCACCGACCTACAACCACCGACCTTGGGGCGCAAGCTGTTCGCCGAGGCGCTGGGCACCTTCGTGCTGGTGCTGGGCGGTGTCGGCACCGCGGTGCTGGCCGGTGAACGCGTCGGCGCGCTCGGCGTGGCCCTGGCCTTCGGCCTGACCCTGCTGTTCCTGGTGTATTCCATCGGCCCGATCTCCGGCTGTCACGTGAACCCGGCCGTCACGGTCGGGCAGCTGCTGCTGGGCCGGGTGAATCTCGTGGTCGCCGCGGGCTATTGGATCGCGCAGATCATCGGTGGCCTGGCCGCGGGCGCGGTGATCTACGCCGTCGCCAAGAACCTGCCCTCCTACGATCGCGCCAAAGACGGTCTGGGGGCGAACGGCTGGGGCGCGCACAGTCCGTCGAAGGTGGTGCTCGGCGACGTCACCACCAACGGCTACGGGCTGGCCGCCGCCATCACCGTCGAGGTCATCCTCACCGCGCTGCTGGTGTTCGTGGTGCTGGCCTCCACCGATCAGCTCTCCGACATTCCGCTGGCCGGGCTGTCGATCGGCTTCACCCTCACCGTGATCCACCTGATCTCGATCCCCGTCGACAACACCTCGGTGAACCCGGCCCGCAGCCTCGCGGTCGCCTTCTTCCAGGACGGTGCGCCCGCGCAGCTGTGGGTGTTCATCGTCTTCCCGCTCTTCGGCGGCGTGCTGGGTTCCCTCGTCTACGGGATGATCTACGGGCGCTCGCGCAACATGATCAGCTGAAAACGCTCAGTGCCAGTGGTATTCGGCGCACAGCCGGTGCGCCACCCGGTCGAAGATCTTGCGCGGCAGGATCGCGCCCTCCCGGCGGATGCCCATCTCGGGCACATCGAGGACGCGATCCAGCCGCACCCAGCTCTCGCGGCCCGCGCTGTCCCACGCCCCTGAACCCAGGCCCACCCAGTTGTCGTGGTGCGCGTGTTCGGCGTTCGAGGACAGCATCAGCCCGAGCAGCGTCTTGCCCTCGCGCCCGACCACCAGCACCGGCCGGTCCTTGCCGTTGTTCGGGTCCTCCTCGTACGGCACCCAGGTCCAGACGACCTCACCCGGATCGGCCCGCCCGTCCAGCTGCGGGCTGTAGACGATCTGCCGCGCCCGCTCCTTGGACGGGACACCCGCCGAGGAGGTCGGCCGTACCGACACCCCGGGCCCCTGCCGCGGCGTGCCCATCGCATTGAGTGCGCGATCCCACATCGTCGACGCGCGCACCCGCTTGATCAACTTCGGAGCCTGGTTCGTGACCAGCTGAGTCCCCTGCTCCTTGGCAACGATCCCCAACTGCTTCCCCAGAGCGTTCCACCTACCCGCCATGTCCGGCAGCCTAACGGCGTGCAACCGGATTCTCATCCGCACCGGATTCGCCTGCGGGAACGGCCCGTTCGGGCGTGTGGAACGCCGGGGCGAGGACATCGGTTCGTGCACCGTAGACTTGCTGGTTGACATGCCGCTGTTTCGCCATGCCGAGGAGTGACTCCGATTAGCAGCTTCGCCGACAAGACGTTCACCGATCCCAGCCGGATCAGGAACTTCTGCATCATCGCGCACATCGACCACGGGAAATCGACCCTGGCCGACCGCATGCTGCAACTCACCGGTGTGGTCGAGGAGCGCGCCATGCGCGCCCAGTACCTGGACCGCATGGATATCGAGCGTGAACGCGGCATCACCATCAAGGCCCAGAACGTGCGGCTGCCGTGGAAGGTCGACGGTGAGGAATTCGTCCTGCACCTGATCGACACCCCCGGCCACGTCGACTTCACCTACGAGGTGTCGCGTGCGCTCGAGGCGTGTGAGGGCGCGATTCTGCTGGTCGACGCCGCGCAGGGCATCGAGGCGCAGACCCTGGCCAACCTCTACCTGGCCATGGACAAGGACCTCACGATCATCCCGGTCCTCAACAAGATCGACCTCCCGGCCGCCGACCCGGACCGCTATGCCGCCGAGCTCGCCCACATCGTGGGTTGCGAGCCGGAGGACGTGCTGCGGGTGTCCGGCAAGACCGGCGTCGGTGTGGCCGAACTGCTGAACGAGGCCGTGCGCGTGGTGCCGCCGCCCGTCGGCGAGGCCGACTCCCCGGCGCGCGCCATGATCTTCGACTCGGTCTACGACACCTACCGCGGCGTCGTCACCTACGTGCGTGTGGTGGACGGCAAGCTCACCCCGCGCCAGAAGATCAAGATGATGTCCACCGGCGCGACCCACGAACTGCTCGAAATCGGCATCGTGTCACCCGAACCCAAGCCCACCCAGGGGCTGGGCGTCGGCGAGGTCGGCTACCTCATCACCGGTGTGAAGGACGTCCGGCAGTCCAAGGTCGGTGACACCATCACCTCCCAGCGCGACGGCGCGACCGAGGCGCTCACCGGTTACCGCGAGCCGCGGCCGATGGTCTACTCCGGTCTCTACCCGGTCGACGGCTCGGACTACCCGAACCTGCGCGACGCCCTGGACAAGTTGCAGCTCAACGACGCCGCGCTGACCTACGTGCCGGAAACCTCGGTGGCCCTGGGCGCCCAGGCGCAGGTACTGGGTCTGCATGGCGTCGGGCGCGGGCGGCGGATCCGAGGCCGCTCCCA
>NZ_JBSGBY010000089.1:0-18753 GCF_053601505.1 Nocardia sp. NPDC004722 | reverse complement strand
TGGGCGCGATGATGGATTCATACCGATCACCACCCTCGATGAAGGAGACGACCGAGATGCTGCGCGGAATGGCGACCGTCAACTACTACGCCGACGATCTGGAGGCGGCCAAGGACTGGTACAGCGAATTGCTCGGTGTCGCACCGTATTTCACCGTGCCGGGCGGGTACTACGAGTTCCGAATCGGTGACTACCAGGCCGAGCTGGGCATCATCAACAAGAAGTTCGCGCCCGCTCATCCGGATCGGCCGGGCGGGCAGATCGTGAACTGGCATGTCGACGATGTCGCCGCCACGTTCGCGCGGTTGCTCGAACTCGGGGCCACCGTGTACGAGCCGATCATCGAACGCGGCGAGGGCACCGGATTCGTGACGGCGTCGGTGGTGGACCCGTTCGGCAATGTCCTGGGCATCATGACCAATCCGCACTACCTGGCGATCCTCGCCGGTACCGAGCACGAATAGACCTGGCGGACCGGTGAACCCGGGCTCTGCCCAGCCCGGGTCGCCGGTCAGCCCGCCGAACCGGTCGGCAGCAGGCCGCCGAAGGAGCCGCCGCCACCGGTGGTCGGCGGGGCGTTGAGGGCGTAGCCGATCGAGGCGGTCGAGCTGTCCTGTGCGGCGCTGATGGTGTAGTTGCCGTAATCGGTCGGCACCCAGGTGATCTGCGCGGTCGCGGCATTGGCGTCCCACTGGTCCTGGACCGGGACGGCGTAGCCGACCACATTGCCGTTCACCGAGATCGAGACCTGGTTGAGGCGGTTGTCGCCGGACACCCGAACCCGCACGTAGCACGGCTTGTTGGGCGCGCACTGCTGGCTGTCGGAGACATTGTCGACCCGGACCTGGTTGGTGTCGGCCGAGGCGGTCGGGGCCAGCAGCGCGGGCACGGCTACCGCGGTCAGCGCGGCCGCCGCGGCGGTGAATGTCGTGCTCTTCATTGCACGCGATACTCCTTCCGGCACTGCGGATGACGAGTGCCGAGCCGGACTGTAACAGCGCGAACCGCTCGATTCGGGCGAAATGAAATGAATCCATTTCATCTGTGGGGCCGATCACCGCGCGGCACCCTAACAGCACCCACCGACATTCGGGGCTTGCCTTCTCGGAGGCTCGCCGAATACCTCACCGCTTCCGTGGATCGTCGCCCGAACATCCACAGCTCCAACAAATCCCGAGGTCGCCGACCAGGCCGGATTCACCGCCCGGCGCACGCTCGACGGCATGACAAAGCCCACCGAACCCACCCCACACCGCGACCCCGCTCCACTGCCCGACCCGACCCCGCCACCGCCACCCAGCCCCGCGACGCCGCCCGGACCCGTGCGGTCAGTCGGGTCGCAGACCTCGGTCGAGTCGGCGCAGGGCATCGGTCAGGTCGGGCAGGGCCCGACACCGGGGCCGCCCTCGTCTGATCCGCTGCCCGGCCACCCTGGCGAGCCGCCGGAGTCGGAGCCTCGGCTGCGCGCGCCGGGTGACCTCATCGCGGCGGTTCCGGCGATGCTCGGGTTCATGCCGGAGCGGTCGCTGGTGGTCGCTGTGCTGGGGGTCGATCCGCAGTCGCCGCAGTGTGCCGTCGTCGAGGTGGTGACGCGGATGGATTTGGATAATCCGGGCCGCGCGGCTACGGGTGTCTTGGTCGACGAGGTCGCGAATGTCTGTGTGCGGCACCAGGCCACGGCGGCGTTGGCGCTCATCGTCGACGACCGGGCGACACCGCCGGAGAGTCGGCATCCGGGCGTTCGCGGGCGCAAGCACCGCGATCTCGTCGCGGCGCTGGAACATCGGCTGGATGCCGTCGAGGTGCCGCTCACCGGGGCGTGGGCGGTGCGGGCCATCGGCGCGGAACTGTCCTGGTGGAGTCTGTCGGACTCGGGTTCGCAGGGGTTGCAACCCGATCCGGCGACCTCGCTCGTGACGCTGCGGCATGTGCTGGAAGGGCGGCCACTGCGCGGCTCGCGCCGCGAGCTGACCGAGGTGCTCGCCGTGGATCCCGTCATGCGCGAGGCGACCGCCGCTGCCATACCCATCGCCGTCGCGGCCTCGGCGCGCCGATCGGCTCGCCTGGCGGAGCACGGTGACACGGCACTCGAGCTGCGGCACCAGATGTGCCGGGTGCTGCGGTACCTGGAACTCGTCGAGGCCGGTGCGCGGCTCACCTCCGGGCAGGTGGCCGATGTGTCAGTGGCCTTGCGCGACAAGGAATTGCGCGACATGACGTTCGCGTTCGTCATCGGCCCGCACGCGCACGCGGCCGAGGCGTTGTGGCTGCAACTGGCGCGAGCGCTGCCGGATCCCGATCGTGCCGAAGCGGCTGCACTGCTGGGTTATTGCGCCTACGTGCGCGGGGACGGACCGCTGGCGGGGGTCGCGCTGGACGCCGCATTAATCGCGGACCCGCACCACCGCATGGCGAATCTGCTGGAGTGCGGATTGCGCACCGGCATGCGGCCGGAGAGGCTGGGTGAGCTCGCCGAGTCCGGCCGCGAGGCCGCCGCCGCACTCGGCGTCGACCTCGGGCCGCACTCGTGAGAGGTGATCAGCGGCGCGCGGAGTGCGCGCGGTCGCCCAGTGAGCGCAGGAAATCCCAGGCGTCGGAGACGATCTCGTCGAGATCGGTGTGCTCCGGCTGCCAGCCGAGCTCGGCGACGGCCTTGGCGCTGGAAGCCACCAGCACGGCCGGATCGCCCGCGCGGCGCGGGGCGTCGACCTGGTTGATCGGCAGCCCGGTCACCCGCTCGCACGCGGAGATGACCTCGCGCACCGAGAAACCGGTGCCGCTGCCCAAATTGAAAATGCGGTGCACACCCGGCTGCGACTGCGCCAGCGCCCGCAGATGCGCCTGCGCCAGATCGCGGATGTGGATGTAGTCGCGCACCGCGGTGCCGTCCGGCGTCGGGTAGTCGGTGCCGAACACCGAGATGGACTCGCGCTGACCCAGCGCGGTCTGCAACACCAGGGGGATGAGATGGGTTTCCACCACACGGTTCTCGCCGAGCCCGGCGTAGGCGCCGGCCACGTTGAAGTACCGCAGACTGGTCGCCGCCAGCCCGTGCGCGGCGGCGTACGAGGTGATGGCGTAGTCGATCGACAGCTTCGACGCCCCGTACGGGTTGGTCGGCAGCTTGGCGGCGTCCTCGACGATCGGCACCTGCTCGGGCTCGCCGTACACGGCCGCGGTGGAGGAGAACACCAGGCGCGGGGTGCCCGCGGCGCGCATGGCCTCGAGCAGCGCGAGGGTCTTCACCACATTGCCGTGCCAGTACTTCTCCGGCGCCACCACGGATTCGCCGACCAGCGACTGCGCCGCGAAATGCAGCACCCCGTCGAAGGATTCGGCCGCGACGAGCTCGACGCCCGCGGTCGCGATATCGCCCTCGACGAACTTCGCGCCCGCCGGGACACCGTCGGCATTGCCGGTGGAGAGATCATCGACGACGACCACCTCGTGGCCGTCCTCGAGCAGAACCTGCGCGCAGACGCCACCGACGTAGCCCGCGCCTCCGGTCACCAGAAGCTTCACGTATCAGACCAACTTCACCTGGACGGCGTGCGCCATCTCGTCGGACAGTTCGAATCCCTCATGGCCGGGCACCGAGATGATGACCGCGCCCGGCTTGGTCTCCACGGTGACGCGGGCATCGGGCACCACGCCCGCCTCGCGGAGCTGGTTGATCGTCTCCGGATCGGTCTGGATGTGCTCCGAGAGCCGCCGCACCACGACGGCCTGCGCCTGCCCGGTCGGCAGATCGCTGAGCCGGACCAGCTTCTCCTCGCCGCCCGCGCCGGGCTTGACGCCCAGTTCGTCCAGGCCCGGAATGGGATTGCCGTAGGGGGAGGTGGTGGGGTGGTTGAGCACCTCGACCAGGCGGCGCTCCACCTCCTCGCTCATCACGTGCTCCCAGCGGCACGCCTCGGCGTGCACGTTCTCCCATTCGAGCCCGATGATGTCGACCAGCAACCGCTCGGCCAGCCGGTGCTTGCGCATCACGGCCACGGCCATCGAGCGGCCCTTGTCGGTCAGTTCGAGGTGGCGATCACCGGCCACGGTCAGCAGGCCGTCGCGCTCCATCCGCGCGACCGTCTGGCTCACCGTCGGGCCACTCTGCTCGAGGCGCTCCGCGATGCGGGCGCGCAGCGGCGTGACACCCTCCTCCTCGAGGTCGTAAATGGTACGGAGGTACATCTCCGTGGTGTCGACCAGATCCTTCACCTGTTAAACCCCTTCGTCGGCACGAATTCTACCCATGCACGGCGGCATCACCGGGCGTCAGCTTATTTTGCGAACGCAGAGTCAACACCCAGGACGGGCAGCGTGTTCCCTGCGTGTTTCCGGTATGACACGGCTTCGCATCCACTGTCGCGGCACAGCCTGCCATCCCGGTACGACAGCCTCGCGGTGTCGAAAGCCTCCAAAGCCTACGAACTCGCTCGACGCACTAGCGTGGCAGGTATGCCTGGCCTCGCACGTGGTGACGGAACCGTCGTCTGGACCGATCGATTCCTGGACTACTCCTGGACGCCGGAACATCCCATGCGGCCGGCGCGGCTGCGGTTCACCATGGCGCTCGCCGAGGGGCTCGGACTGCTCGACGGGGTGGAACGGCTCACACCGGAGGCGGCCGGTGAATCGGATCTGCTGCGCGTGCACACCCACGAGTACGTCGAGGCGGTCAAGCACGCGCAGCAACCGTCCGGCCCACTCCCGGTGGCACCGCCGTACGGCTTGGGCTCGGCCGACAATCCGGTCTTCCCGCACATGCACGAGGCGGCGTCGGTGATCGTGGGCGGCACCCTGGCGGCGGCGCGGGAGATCGCGGCCGGACGCACCCGCCGGGCGGTGAGCATCGGTGGTGGCATGCATCACGCCATGCCGGCCTCGGCAGCGGGGTTCTGTGTGTACAACGATGTAGCGGTGGCCATTTCGTGGTTGCTGGACAACGGTTTCGACCGGATCGCCTATATCGACGTGGACGTGCACCACGGCGACGGTGTGCAGCGCATGTTCTACGGGGACCCGCGCGTGCTGACCGTCTCCATCCACCAGCATCCGGCGACCCTGTGGCCCAACACCGGCTGGCCGGAGGAGACGGGCGCGGGCCCTGCCGAGGGCACCGCCGTCAACCTGCCGATCATGCCCGGCACCCGGGACCCGTTGTGGCTGCGCGGTTTTCACGCCGTGGTCCCGGGCGCGGTGGCGGCGTTCCGGCCGCAGATCATCATCAGCCAATGCGGTGTGGACACCCACCGCGAGGATCCGCTCGCCGATCTCGACCTCAGCATCGACGGTCAGCGCGCGGCCTTCCTGGCCATGCGGGAACTGGCCGACACCTACGCCGAGGGCCGCTGGCTCGCGGTCGGCGGCGGGGGTTACGGCCTGATCCGGGTGGTGCCGCGCGCCTGGACGCATCTGTTGGCCACCGCGCTGGACCGCGACATCGACCCGGCCACCCCGACCCCGGTGCAGTGGCGTGAACAGGTCGGGCAGTACGCGCCCATGGTGGCCGCGCCCGAGACCATGGGCGACGGCGCGGACCTCGCCTTCGCCCGCTGGGACGGTCCCGGCGGCGGCCGCGACACCGGCGACGAGCGCGTCGACCGCGCCCGCCGGGCCCTGGACACATCCGTATTGGCAACGCGCCGGGCGAGTTTCGGCCTGCTCGGCCTGGATCCGGAGGATCCCCGTGACTGACCCCGTCGTCCCCGCTCCGCCGCTGCCGCCGGACACCCCGGGCACGCCGGTGAATCCGCCGCCGCCACCGGAACAGTGGTTCGCCGATGTGCTGGCCTCCGACGGCGGCGTGGTCCGGCTGCGCCCGATCACGCCCGCCGACGCGCCGGAGCTGGAGCGCTTCCACGAGGCGCTGTCGGACCGCAGCCGGTATCTGCGGTACTTCGGGCCGTACCCGCGCATGACGCCCAAGGACCTCTACCGGACCACGCACGTGGACTACCGGGATCGGGTCGGGCTGGTGATCGAACTGGGCGAGGCCATCATCGGCGTCGGCCGCTACGAGTTCCTCGCCGACCGTCCCGGGCCGCGCTCGGCCGAGGTGGCGTTCGTGGTGGCCGACTCGCATCAGGGGCGCGGGCTGGGCTCGATCCTGCTCGAGCATCTGGCGGGCGCGGCGGCCGAGAACGATATCGAGACCTTCGTAGCCGAGGTGCTGGCCGAGAACAACGCCATGGTGCAGGTCTTCCGGGACGCGGGCTACCAGGTGCAGCGCAGCCGCGACGGCTCGGTGCTGCACCTGGAATTCGCCATTGACCCCACCGAAGCGCTGCTGTCGGTGCGGGATTCGCGAGAACGCGCCTCGGAGGCGCGCAGCGTCGGAAACCTGTTGTCGCCCAAGTCGATCGCGGTGATCGGGGCGACGCCCTCGGGCAGTCGGGTGGGCGGCGCGGTGCTGGCCAACCTGCTGTCGGGGGCCTATCAGGGCCCGGTGTTCCCGGTGAACCGGCGGCGCGCCGCGGTGCGGGGGGTGCGTGCCTACCCGACGGTGCGCGACATCCCCGACGAGGTCGATCTGGCCGTGATCGCGGTGCCCGCCACCGAGATCGGGTCGGTGCTCGACGACTGCATGGCCAAGGGCGTCAAGGGCCTGGTGGTGCTGACCGCCGGGTTCTCCGAGACCGGGCCGCGCGGCTACCAGGCCGAACGCGATCTGGTCGACGCGGCCCGCGCGCACGGCATGCGGGTGGTCGGCCCGAGCGCGCTCGGCATCGCCAATACCGATCCGGCCATCGGACTCAATGCCACCCTCGCCCCGGTGTTGCCCGGGCGCGGGCGGATCGGATTCTTCTGCCAGTCCGGTCCTTTGGGCGCGGCCATTCTCGGTGAGGCGGCGGCCCGGCAGCTCGGGCTGTCGACGTTCGTCTCGGCCGGTAACCGCGCGGACGTGTCCGGCAACGACCTGCTGCAGTACTGGGACAGCGACCCGGACACGGATGTGGTGCTGCTGTATCTCGAGACCTTCGGCAATCCGCGCAAGTTCTCCCGCATCGCCCGCCGGGTGGCGCACACCAAACCCATTGTGGCCGTGAACAGCGGCCGCAATGTCGCGCAGGTGGACCGGGATCGGGATCTGGACCGCTCGCTGGTGCGCAACCTGTTCGCACAGGCCGGGATCATCCAGGTCGACTCCATCACCGAGCTTTTCGACTGCGCCATGCTGCTGGCCTATCAGCCGTTGCCGGCCGGGCCGCGACTGGCGGTCATCGGCAACAGCTCCGCGCTGAGCTGGCTGGCGGTCGACGCCGCCCGCGGTGAGGGTCTGGAGGCGGGGGAGCCGATCGACCTCGGCCCGCAGGCAGGTCCGGCCGACTATCTGACCGCGGTGGCCGCCGCTGTCAGCGACCCCGCGGTGGACGCGGTCATCGTCATCTATTCACCACCGGTGCCCGCGGCCGTCGCCTCCTTCGCCGAGGCGATCCGCTCGGGCGCCCAATCCGATCCGGCCACACCGGTTCTGACCACCTTCGTCGCCGATCAGGGCATGTCCAATCTGCTGGCCGTGCGCGGCCTGGGCGGCATCCTCGAGCGCGGATCGATTCCCTCCTACGGTGATCCGGAGCGGGCGGCGCGGGCGCTGGCGCGGGTGCGGCGCTACGCCGACTGGCGCACCCGGCCGCTGTCGCCGGTGGTGCGACCCGACGGCGTCGACACCGTGCGGGCGCGGGAACTGGTGGCGGAGTGGATGTCCGGGGACACCGATCACTGGCTGACCGATCTGCAGGCCGCGGAACTGCTGGGCTGCTACGGGATTCACGTGGTGGAGTTCCGTGAGGTCCGCGACGCCGACGCGGCGCTGGCGGCCGCCGAGGAGCTGGGCTTCCCGGTGGCGGCCAAGGCGACCGGGGAGATGTGGCGCAACCGGCCGGATCTCACCGGTGTCCGGCTGGATCTGTGGCGCGCGGACGCGGTGCGGCGCGCCTTCACCGACCTGACCGAGATCTCCGGCAATCCGGTACATATCCAGCGCATGGCTACCAAGGGCGTGGGCTGCATGTTCCGGGTGCAGGACGACCCGTCGTTCGGCTCGGTCATCAGTTTCGGGCTGTCGGGCACCATCATCGACCTGCTGGGCGACCGCGTGTACCGGGCGCTGCCGCTGACCGAGGCGGAATCGGCCGAACTCATCGACGCGCCCCGCGCCGCCCCGCTGCTGTCGGGCACCGTCGGCGGCCGCGACCTCGGCAAGCCGGTCGACAAAGGCGCGCTGGCCGAACTGGCGCAACGGATCTCGGCGCTCTGCGACGACCTGCCGGAGGTGCGGGAGTTGCAGTGCGAACCGGTGCTGGCCTCGCCGGAGGGCGCGGCCGTGCTGTACGGACGGGTGCGGATCGGGCCGGAACCCAACAGGTTCGATATCGGTCCGCGCCGAATGGGTTGAGCGGCCGCCACAAGCGGCCGGGAGAAAGAAGCCACTGCTTCGGAGAGGTGAACGTAGTGCAGGTAAACCAGATCGAGACAGCCACCGCGCCACTGCGCGACGACATCCGGTTCCTCGGCGGGATCCTCGGTGACACCATTCGCGATCACGAGGGCGCGGAGATCTTCGACCTGATCGAGCGGGTCCGGGTGGAGGCGTTCAAGATCCGCCGCTCCGAGGTGGAGCGCAGCGCGGTCGCCGACATGCTGCGCGATGTCGACATCCACACCGCCATTCCGGTGATCCGCGCCTTCAGCCACTTTCTGCTGCTCGCGAATCTGTCCGAGAACCTGCAGCGCGATCGCCGCCGCGCGGTGCACCTCGCGGCGGGGGAGCCGCCCCAGGACTCCAGCCTCGCCGCCACCTACCGCAAGCTCGACGCCGCCGGACCCGACGGCGACGCGGTCGCCGATCTGCTCGCCGACGCCCTGGTGTCCCCGGTCATCACCGCGCACCCGACCGAGACCCGGCGGCGCACCATCTTCGACGTGCAGGGCCACATCACCGAGCTCATGCGGCAGCGGCAGCGCTACAACAAATACGAACCGGAGTTCGCCGAACTCGAGGTCGATATCCGCCGCCAGGTGCTGCAACTGTGGCGGGCGGCGCTGATCCGCCTGGCGCGCTTGCGGATCCAGGACGAGATCGAGGTCGGGCTGCGCTACTACGACCTGACGTTGTTCGATGTGATTCCGCGCATCAACGATCAGGTGCGGGCTGCGCTGCGTGAACGCTGGCCGGGACACGATCTGCTGGCCCGGCCGATCCTGCGGCCCGGTTCCTGGATCGGCGGCGACCGCGACGGCAATCCGTTCGTGACCGCGGAGGTGGTGCACCGCGCCACCCACCGGGCGGGCGCGGTCGCCTTCGAGCGCTACTTGAAGGCGCTGGTGGAGTTGGAGAAGACGCTGTCGCAGTCGGCGCGGCTGGTGCCGGTGACGCCGGAACTCGCCGCGCTCGCCGACGCGGGCTACGACGACTCGCCGCAGCGGGCCGACGAACCGTATCGGCGTGCGATTCGCGGTATCCGGGCCCGGCTCAGTGCCACGGCACGGCGGTCGCTGGGGGAGATCCCCACGGACGGAATCGATGTCGACGCGCACGCGTATGCCGGTCCCGACGAGCTGCTGGCCGATCTGAACATCGTGGACGCCTCCATGCGGGCCTCGGGTGACGGGCTGCTGGCCGATGAGGGACTGGCCGCGCTGCGAGCGGCGGTGGAGACCTTCGGTTTCCACCTGCAGGGCCTGGACATGCGCCAGAACTCCGAAACCCACGAGCAGGTGGTGGCCGAGCTGTTCGCCTGGGCCGGAGTGCATTCCGACTACGCCTCGCTCGACGAGGCCGCGCGCGTGGAGTTGCTGTCGGCCGAACTGACCACCCGTCGCCCGCTGGTCGGGCCCAACGCCCAGCTCAGTGAGCTCGCGACCAAGGAGCTCGCGGTGGTCCGCGCCGCGAAGGTCGCGCTGGATGATCTGGGTCCGGATACCGTGCCCAACTACATCATCAGCATGTGCACCTCGGTCAGCGACATGCTCGAGGCCGCCCTGCTGCTCAAGGAGGCGGGCATCCTGGATCCGGGCGACGCGGACACCCCGCCGTCCAGCCCGGCGGGGGTGGTGCCGCTGTTCGAGACCATCGACGATCTCCGCAGCGGAGCCGAAATCCTTTCCGCCGCACTGGAAGTGCCCGCATATCAGCGCCTGGTCGCCGCCCGTGGCATGCGCCAGGAGGTCATGCTCGGCTACTCCGACTCCAACAAGGACGGCGGCTACCTGGCCGCCAACTGGGCGTTGTATCGCGCCGAGCTGAACCTGGTGGACGTGGCCCGCAAGACCGGAATCCGGTTGCGGCTCTTCCACGGTCGCGGCGGCACCGTGGGCCGCGGTGGCGGCCGCAGCTACGACGCCATCCTCGCCCAGCCCGCCGGTGCGGTGCGCGGCGCGCTGCGGCTGACCGAGCAGGGCGAGGTCATCTCCACCAAGTACGCGGACTCCGGCACCGCCTTCCGCAATCTGGAGGCGCTGGTCGCGGGCACGCTGGAATCCACCCTGCTGGACGTGGAAGGTCTGGGCGCGGATGCCGAACCGGCCTACGAGATGCTCGACGAACTGGCCGAGGCCGCACGCGCGGCGTATGCCCGGCTGGTGCACGAGACGCCCGGCTTCGTCGACTACTTCCGCGCCTCGACCCCGATCGCCGAGGTCGCCGACCTGAATCTGGGCAGCCGTCCCGCCTCCCGCAAGCCCACCAACTCCGTCTACGACCTGCGTGCCATCCCCTGGGTGATGGCATGGAGCCAGTCCCGTGTGATGCTGCCCGGGTGGTACGGCACCGGAACGGCTTTCGAGCAGTGGATCGGTGACGACCCGGCCCGGCTGGCCACCCTGTCGGACCTCTACCGCCGCTGGCCGTTCTTCCAGACGGTGCTGTCGAACCTGGCGCAGGTGATGGCCAAGGCCGATATGGACATCGCCTCCAGCTACGCGGACCTGGTGCCGGACAAGGACTTGCGCGACAAGGTCTTCGGCATGATCTGCGAGGAGTACTCACGCACCGTGCGCATGCACGCCGCCATCACCGGCACCGAGGAACTGCTCGCCGACAACCCGGCCCTCGCCGAATCCATCCACAACCGCTTCCCCTACCTGGAGCCGCTCAACCAGCTCCAGGTCGACCTGCTGCGCCGCCGCCGTGCGGGGGACACCTCCGAGCTGGTCGAGCGCGGCATCCTGCTCACCATGAACGGCCTGGCCACGGCCCTGCGCAACTCCGGGTAGGAAAACTCCTACGGTTGACAGGTAGGTGAAGTCCTACCTATTCTCGGGTGTATGCCGTACCGCTTGAAGTCAGGGTCCGCCGATCGCGTTTTCGGGGCGCTGGCCAATCCGACCCGGCGCGACATCCTCGAGCTGTTGCTCGAGGATGAGCTGTCGGTGCAGGTGATCGCCGAGCGCTTCGATATGGCCAGGCCCAGTGTCTCCGAGCACCTGAAGGTGCTGCGGGACGCGGGTCTGGTCGCCGAGGAGCGCAGGGGGCGGCAACGGTTCTATCGGGTCGAGCCGGATCCCTTGCACGAGTTGCAGTCCTGGCTCGATCCGTTCGAACGATTCTGGCGGGCCCGGCTGCGCGACCTGGGTGCGGTCCTGGACGCCATGCCCGACGAACCCGAGGAGGACCGATGATGACCGACGATGTCACCAAGATCGAGCTCGACCACTTCTACCCGCATCCGCCGCAGAAGGTGTGGCGGGCGCTGACGACCCCGGAACTCATGGGGCAGTGGATGATGCGGCCGATCGGCTTCGAACCCGTGGTGGGCAATGTCTTCGAGATGAAGACACAGCCCATGCCGGGGCAGAACTTCTCCGGCGAGATTCGCGGGACCGTGCTGGAAGTCGTTGCGCCGGAACTGCTCAGCATCAGCTGGAGCGACGCGAACGCGGAGCGGGAAAGTGGCTGGGTGATCAGCTGGGCGCTGCGGCCGGAGGGGAAGGGTACGCGAATTCTGTTCAGTCACACGGGTTTCGATCCCGAGGACGCGGTCATGCAGCGCGCTCGCACCATCATGGGTGGCGGCTGGAAGGGCATGCTCGACAAGCTGGAAGCGGTCGTGGCGGCCTGCTGATTGACCGGACCACCCGGCGGGTTTATCGTCTGAGACAGCCTGTCGAACGAGGTGGTCCCATGTTGTCCCGTCTGACACGACGTCCCGTCGAACTCGTGCACACCGTGACCGATACCGGCATCCGCGACGAGCTCTCGCTGCTGGTCGCCGCACCGCCCGAAGCCTTGTGGGCGCTGGTCTCCGACGTCACCCAGATGGGGCGCTGGAGCCCGGAAAACGTTGGGGCGCAGTGGCTGGGCCGTGTCACCCGGCCGGTCGTGGGGGCCTGGTTCATCGGGTTCAATCGCATCGGACCGGTGCCGTGGGCCACGCCCTGCGAAGTGACCGTCGCCGAGCGGCCACACTATTTCGAATTCCGGGTGCACCTCATCGGCACCCGGTGGGGCTATCGGCTCGAGCCCGCCGAGGCCGGCACGCTCGTCACCGAATATCGCGAATGGTCCCACGGCGCACCGCTGCTGAAGCTGCTGCGGCTGTCGGGCCCGATCGGCCGACCCCGCGACAATCTCGCGCTGGACGGGCTGTACCGCTCCGTGTATCGCCTCAAGGCGCTCGCGGAAGCGGCACAGCCCGGCCCGGGGAATCGGAACTATTAGCTCTGTGGCACCGGCTCTTTCGCCGGGGCTGGAGCCTGCGCGGGCGGGCCCGCCTGTCGCAGCGGCACTTCCACGATGAACAGCGCGGCGATCAGCCCGACCGCGCACAGCACCGCCGACCACGTGAAGATGCTGTCGATCCCGGCGGCCACCCCGGCCAGATGCTCGTGGCCGGTGACCTGCCGGTTGAACAGTGCGCCGAACAGGGCCACACCGAACGATCCGCCCAGTGTCCGGAACAGCGTCGAAACCCCCGACGCCGCACCGATGTCCTTCATCTGCACGCTGTTCTGCGCGATGAGCACCGTCATCTGCATGAGGAATCCCAGGCCCGCGCCCAGCATCGCCATGTAGAGACCCGCGGTGAACCGGCTGGTGTCGGTGCCCATGGTGGCCAGTGCGATGCTGCCCGCGGTGAGCAGCACGCCGCCCGCGATCGGGAACACCTTGTAGCGGCCGGTCTTGCTCATCACCTTGCCCGCGATCTGCGAGACCACGATGATCGGCACCATCATCGGCAGCAGCAACAGCCCCGAGTTCGACGCCGACGCGCCCTGCACGGTCTGCTGGAACAGCGGCAGGAAGCTGACCGCGCCGAACATGGCCACACCCACCACCACCGACAGCATCGAGGTCAACACGAAGTTGCGGTTGCCGAACAGACTCAGCGGGATGATCGGCTCGGGTGCGCGGGTCTGCGACCACAGGAAGGCGGGCAGCCCCAGCAGCACCACCGCGATGGCGGTGAGCACCTGCGGTGAGCCCCAAGCGTATTGGGCCCCGCCCCAGGTCGCGACGAGCACGATGGCGGAGATGGTGACGGTCAGCAGCGCCGCGCCCAGGTAGTCGATCTTGGCATTGGGTCGCCGGGCGGTCAGGTGCAGTGCGAGCTGGCACCACACCAGCGCGATCAGTCCCAGCGGCAGGTTCAGGTAGAACGCCCACCGCCAGCCGGCGTGATCGGTGACGAAGCCGCCGACCAGCGGCCCGCCGATGGTGGCCAGGGCCATGACCGAGGCGGTCATGCCCATGTACTTGGCGCGTTCGCGCGGCGGGACGAGCTCGCCGATGATGGCGAACGCGCCCGCCGCCAGCCCGCCCGCGCCGATGCCCTGCACGACGCGGAAGCCGATGAGCTGGTCCATGTTCTGCGCCGCCCCGGACAGTCCGGAGCCGAGCAGGAAGATCGCGATCGAGGCCAGGAAGTTGTATTTGCGGCCGAACAGGTCACCGAGTTTGGCCCAGATGGGGGTGGAGGCGGCGGTGGCCAGGGTGTAGGCGGAGACCACCCAGGACAGCCGGTCGAGGCCGCCCAGTTCGCGGACGATCGTCGGCATCGCGGTGCCGACGATCACGTTGTCGAGCATGGCCAGCAGCATGGCCAGCATCACGCCCAACAGGATCCAGCGCACGTTGTGCGGCTTCTGAGCTGTGGTTATCGAAGTCATGATCCCAGAAAACCATAATGACTAAAGAAATTCAATCAGTAAGAAAATTGTATGACTTAGGTGACTCTGGGTAAGGTGGCTCCCATGAGCGGACTGCGCGAGCGAAAGAAGGTCCAGACCCGCAAGGCCCTGGCCGACGCGGCCCTGCGGTTGTTCCTGGAACGCGGCTACGACGCGGTCAGCGTCAAGGAGGTGGCCGAGGCGGCCGACGTCTCGGTGCCCACCCTCTTCGCGCACTTCCCCGACGGGAAGGAATCGCTGGTCTTCGACATGGACGCCGACCGCGAGGCGGCCGTGGTGGCCGCGGTGCGTGACCGGGCGCCGGGGTCGACCGTGCTCGAGGGCTTGCGCGATGCCTTCCTGGCGTTCCCGCGCCCGCCGCAGAGCCCCGAGTTCCGGGACTTCACCCGGATGATCGACGAAACCCCCGCGCTGTCGAGCTATTTCCGCAGGATGTGGCAGCGTCACGAGGGCGCGCTTGCACAGGCCATCGCCGAGGACATCGGCCGTGAGCCCGACGACGTGGCCGTGATCACGTTGGCGCACTTCGTCTTCGGCGCGCTCGATGTCGCCCGCCGCGGCGACGACCCGGCGGGCGACCTCACGCGCATCTTCGACCTGCTCGAAAACGGCTGGGGCGCAATCCTCAAGCCGTGAAGGCGTCCACGTGGTCGCGCACCCAGTCGGCGTAGCTGCGCGGCGCGCGGCCCAGGACCAGTTCGATATCGCGGGTGACGGTGGAGTTTCCGCCTCGGCGGACGAAGGCGTTGCCCGCCGTCGCGCGTTCGGCGAACTTCTCGGTCCGGCCCGCCGCGACCAATGCCGCGCTGACCTGATCGAGCGGGATATCGGCGACCTCCAGCTGTCGGCCCAGCGCGTCGCCCAAGATCTGCGCCTGTTCGGGCACCGATAGCGCCTGCGGTCCGGTGAGCGTGTAGACGCGGCCCGCGTGTTCGTCGGAGAGCAGCACAGCCGCCGCCACCGCGGCGATGTCTCGCGGATCGACGACGCCCTGAACACCGGTGGCGGTCATATTCGGCACCGGCTGACCGGCCTTGATGGGCGCGACCCAGCTCAGCGTGTTCGAGGCGAAGGAGCTGGGGCGCAGGATCGTCCACGCCGCCCCGCTCTCGCTGATCGCCTTCTCGCCGGGCATGTGCCAGGTGGCGAACGGCCCCAGCAGCGGGTCTCCGGTACCGATGGCCGAGAGCTTCACCAGGCGGGGGACGCCCGCCTCGCGTGCGGCGGCGATCAGCGCGGTGTCGGTGTCGGTGTCGTCGATGGAGACCTGTCCGTTCAGGAACGCCGCCTGCGCTCCGGCGAAGGCCGCAGCCATGGACGCCGGATCGAGGTAGTCGCCCCGCACCACCTCCACGCCTTCGGGGAACCGCGCCGTGTCCGGATTCCTGCTCACCGCACGCACTTTCACGCCGCGCTCGGCGAGCTGGCGGACGATTTCACTTCCGATGGTGCCCGTGGCACCGGTGATAACGATCATGGCTACGAGCCTGCCGACCGACCGGCCTGCGGCGATAGGAAAAACCGGCACAGCCGCGACCGCCCCGGCTGCCTAGAGTGGATGTGGTGACCAGCGTGCAAACCTCGACTCCACTCGCGCCCGCTCCCGCCACGCCGACCTCGGTTCCGTCCGGAATCCGCATGGGTGCTGCCGGTACCGGCTCGGCTACAGCTGAAATCCGCATCGCTGCCGCTGGAACCGGCTCAGCTACAGCTGGAATCGGCATGCCTGCCGCTGGAACCGGCTCAGCTCCGGCTGGAATCGGCATGGCTGCCGCTGGAACCGGCTCAGCTCCGGCTGGAATCGGCATGGCTGTCGCCGGTACCGGTACGGCTCCGGCCGGAGCCAGTTCGGCTGTGGCTGCGAGGGGTTCGGCGGTGGTAGTCGGCTTGGCCCCGGCCTCCTTTCGCGCGGCTCGCGAGGCCGGGGCGGCCACCCCGACTCGGGTCGTCACCTCGGAGGATCTCGAGCGCCGCCTGCCTCCGCCCGCCGCGCTGCGGTCGTGGGTCACCGAGATCACTCACATCCCGACCGTCCGCCTCGAATCCGGGGCGTTCACTCACCTGCCGCGGGCCGTCACCTCGATCGTGCTGCGGACCGACGCGTCCGGCCACCGTGACGCCCTGGTACTGGGCCCGCGCACCCACGCCAGCTACGCGGCTCCGGACAAGCCCGCCGGTTGCACTCGAATCCGCCTGGCCCCCGGTGCTTCCCAAGCCCTGCTGGGTGTCCCGGCCGCCGCGCTGACCGACCGTGTCGCGCGGCTGTCGGACCTCCCCGGCCCTGCCGCCGATCTCGCCGCCGAACTCCTCGAGCTCGATCCGGAGGACATCGCGGCTTTTCTGGAAGCCGAACTGCCGCACCGTCTCCGCGAGGATCCGACTCGTCGCGACCACCGCCGCCTGCTGGGTTCCGCGATGGCCGCGATGGACACCGCGGCCCCGGTGGGTGAGCTTGCGGCGAGTCTCGCCGTCAGCGAACGTCAGCTGCGCAACCTCTTCACCGCAGGAGTCGGTGTGTCGCCCAAGCACTATGCTCGGATCACCCGGGTCCGGCAGGTGCTCGCCGCGGCCGGGAACACGCCGTGGTCGCATCTGGCCACCGATTCGGGCTTTTACGACCAGTCGCATATGACCACGGATTTCCGTTCGCTGATGGGCGTGACACCCGACCGCTTCTTCAAGGGTCGGGTGCCCGCGCCGACGCCCTGCCAGTCGATCACCAGGCCGTTCGAGTCCTGAGGCTCAGCCGCGCACGTGGAGGCCGAATCCGGTGCGGCCGTGGGGCTCTAGCCCGTTCTCGAGCTGGAGCGACGGGATCTGGTAGTCGCCGAAGTTCTGGCGGCGGAACGCGATCGGCTCGGTCGAGTCCAGGGTGAGCAGGCGTTGCTCCCAGGCCTTGGCGACGTCGGGGAAGTCCTCGGCGGTCATCCGGTCGGTGCGGTAGAGCACGAACGGCGGCAGCACCTCGATGCCGGGGTAGTAGAGGATGCCGTGCTGGATCGGGAACAGCAGATCGTCGATGGGCCCGTTGATTCCCCTTGCCGTGTAATGCGATTCGGGACCGCCGACGGTCACCGAGAGCAGGGCGCGGCGGCCCACGAGGGTGCCTTCGCCGAATCGCTCGCCGTACTGGACGTCGTTGTGCTCGCCGACGCCGTAGGCGAAGTTGTAGGTGAACACGCGGTCCACCCAGCCTTTGAGGATGGCGGGCATCGTGTACCACCACAGTGGGAACTGGAAGATGACGGTATCGGCCCACAGCAGTTTCTCCTGCTCGGCGCGCACGTCGGCGGTGAGCGTCCCGGCGTCGAACGCCCGGCCCGAGTCGGCCGCGACCCGCAGCGGGCTGGAGGCGTCCGGGCCGTAGTCGGCGGCGTCCACAGTCGCCTTCCAGCCCATCGCGTACAGATCGCTCACCCGCACCTCGTGCCCGGCGGTCTCGAGGGTGGAGACCGCGAGGTCCTTCAAAGAGCCGTTGAGCGACCGCGGTTCGGGATGGGCGTAGACGATCAGCGTTTTCATGGGAACTCCTTCACATCGGATGTTGTCGATCCTGTGCGGCGCGACGGCCGTCGTTCAGGGGCGCTGTTTCCGTCGGATCGGCGTTCCTGGTAATCGCAGGGCCACCCTCGTGGGTCGCGGTGCGGGCAGACTCGGGGCATGGATGATCTCGCGGGCTTTCTGCGCACCCGGCGTTCCCGGGTCGACCCGGCCGCCGTCGGCATCCCAATCGACCGCTACCGCCGTGTCGAGGGGCTGCGCCGCGAGGAGGTCGCGCACCTGTCCGGCGTGAGCGTCGACTATTACGTTCGCCTCGAACAAGGCCGCGCGACACAGCCTTCCGAACAGGTCCTCGACGCCCTGGCCCGCGTCCTGGGCCTCGACGACACCGAACGCGAACACCTCGACCGACTGGCACGGCAGCGCCGCCGCCGCGCCAAGACGCCCGGCGGCCGCCTGCGTCCGGAGCTGCGGCGCGTGCTGGACCTCGTGACCGGCGCACCCGCGCTGATCATGGATCACCGCCTCGACGTGCTGGCCGGAAACGACCTCGCCGACCTGCTCTACGGCCGCCCGACCGCGGGGATGAACACCGCCCGGCATCTCTTCCTCGAGGAGTCGGACCGCGGCCTCTACGAGGGCTGGGAGACCTGCACCCTCGACGTGGTCGGCCACCTGCGCCTGGCCGCCGGAAAATACCCCGACGACCCCCGCCTGGCCTCGCTGATCGGCGAATTGTCCATGGGCAGTGACCGTTTCCGCCGCCTGTGGGCCCGCGCGGACGTCCGCGCCCGCACGCACGGCCGCAAGACCTACCGCCACCCGTTGGTCGGCCTCCTCGAACTGCACCAGGAGAACTTCGCCCTCCCCGACGACTCGGGCCTCGAGTTGATCGTGCTCTCCGCCGCCCCCGGCACGCCCGCCGAGGACGGGCTCCGCCTGCTCGCGAGCCTGGCGACGGGCGGCGAAAGCCAGCGCATCGTGCTCACGCCGGAGCGTTGAGGGCGCTCACATCAGGGCGATGAGGGGCTGGGTTTCGGTTGCGGGGTAGACGGATTCGATGAGGGCCGTGAGGCGGATGCGGGATTCGCCGAGATGGCCGGTGAAGACGCGGCGGCCGGCGGAGGC
>NZ_JBSGBY010000088.1:0-18799 GCF_053601505.1 Nocardia sp. NPDC004722 | reverse complement strand
GTGAACCTCAATGGGCTCACACTGCGCCGGATGTTAACTGATCAAGAGTTGATTGCTCTAGTCCGAGCTTCGACTCGAATACCGTGACGGTGGGCGGCGAGACAAATCGCACAATTTGCAGGTAGAAAGGTTTCCCTGCCCACCAAGCGGATCAGATCTCTGATTTGCCAGAAGATGTCCCGCCGCGCATCAAATCGGCCAACGCCTCCCGGTCGGTGACGTCGAGCTTGATGCAAGCCCGGTAGAGATGCCCCTCCACGGTCCGCACCGACACCGTCAGCCGATCGGCGATCTGCCGGTTCGACAGGCCCGCCACCACCAGATTCGCGATCTCCCGTTCCCGCGCGGTGAGCGGCAGCGGTTGCGCGGACTGCCGCAGCGCCGGGGTCGAGGCCCCGCCGCAGGCGGCGGCCAGCCGGTTGGCGGTGGCCGCGGATTCCAGCAGTCGGCGCCGGTCCCCGGCGCGCTCATGCGCGGAGGCGGCCTGCGCGGCCGCATCGGCTGCCGAGAGCAGCGCTCCGATCGCCTCGAATTCCGCTGCGGCGGTATCCAATCCGGGCCCGTCATGGGCCGCGACTGCGACGGCGTGCCGGGCCTGCACCTGGACCAGGCGGCCGTCGATGCGGGCGGCGAGATCCGCGAGCCGTCCGGCCACGGTGTGATCGCCGAAGCGAGCGGCGGTGTGCAGCGCCATCGCCTCGACGGCGTGTTGATGCGAGCGCGCGGCCTGGTCGGCGGCCCCGATGGCGAGCCGGACGGCGGGTGTCACGGTGCCTTCGGCGGCTGCTTGCATGGCCCGCGCCAACTCCAGCAGCGTCCCGTAGACGGCGCTGTGCCGTCCGCCCCGGAAGGTCGCCGCCGCAATGGCTTCCGCGGCCTCGGCGGGCCGCCCGATCGCCGCGTACGCCTCGGCCAGCCGCAGTTGCGCGGGGAACATCCAGGCCGCCGCGCCCTCGGTGCTGAGCGCGGCGAGGGCCTGTTCGAGATTGTCGATGCCCTGCGGGAATTGGCCCTGCGCCACATCCACGGTGCCCTGCAGGATCTTGGCCATGCCCCAGGCGAGGTATTGGCCGGGCGAGGAGAACGGGTAGGGCGTATTGGCGCAGCGGCGTGCGGTCTCCAGTTCGCCGGTGAAGGTGA
This sequence comes from Nocardia sp. NPDC004722, assembly GCF_053601505.1. NCBI lineage: Bacteria > Bacillati > Actinomycetota > Actinomycetes > Mycobacteriales > Nocardiaceae > Nocardia > Nocardia sp. NPDC004722. The sequence continues at coordinate 17,659 of NZ_JBSGBY010000088.1, read as the reverse complement.
GCGCCAGAACTTCCGCGTGCGCGAACATGAACCGGTTCAGGCCGTCGATATGCGACTCGATGGCGTGGCCCCTGGCCGCGTACTGCCGAGCCGCGTCACCGCGACCCATGAGCGCGAGGGCGAGCCCGCCGCCGAAGGCCGCCCAGTACACCGCCCACGGCGGCGCGTCCGGCATCGACATGACCGGTTCGGCGAGGGTGAACGCCTCTTCGATCCGGTTCTCGTTGACCGCGCACGCCGAGGCCACACCGTCCAGTGTCGCAACGATTTTCGGGTGCTTGACGCGGCTGCGCACCGATTCCAGCACGGCATCGGCGCGGTCGGCGTCGCCCATGGACCACAGCAGGTTCGACACCCGGGTGCAGCCCCAGTTGGCCAGCTGCACCTCGTTCATCTGGTCCGGATCGAATCCGGCCAGGGTGCGCTCGGCCTCGATGCGATGCCCCTGCCACAGCAGCGCCCGCGCCAGCAGATCCGCCGCCTCGACTCCACCGCGTCGTTCCACCGCCGCCCGCGCGAACCGTTCTCCCAGTGGGAGATTCGCCAGCGCGATGGCATCGGCCGCCGCCGCCTCGAACAGCTCCAGATCCGCGGATTTGTCACTGTCCAAGGCCAATTCGGCCAGCCGGATGCGCTCGTACGCGGAATTGATCGGCCGGTCCTTCAACGCCGAGTACAACCGCCCGCGCAGCCGCCGCGCCGACGCGATGCCCAGTCGCCGCCGGATCACCTCGCCGAACAACGGATGGTTGTAGCGCACCAGCAGCTGATGACTGTTCTCGACAATTCGGATGAGCCCACGGGTCTCGGCGGATTCGACCGCTTCCTCGCTCGCGATCTCCGAGAGCACGTCCAGATCGATGGGCTCGCAGAAGGTGAGCAGTTCGAGTACCCGCAATACCGAATCGGGCAGCTGTTCCACCCGATCCTCCAGCAGCGCAGCCAATTCCGAGGTGACCGCCGCGCGCCCGCGCAACTGCCACACCCCGTTGACCTGCCGCAGCGTCCCCGCCTCCAGCGCGCCTTCGACCAAGTGCCGCAGGAAAAGCGCGTTGCCGCCGGAGGATTCCCACATCAGATTGGCGGTGAAGCCTTCGAGTTGCCCGCCCAGCATGGATTCCACCAATTCCACGCTCTGCCTTTGCGTGAACGGTTTCAGGTCCAGCCGCAGCAGGTGCCCGTCCTTCCACAGCGAGGTCACCGCGTCGGGCACCTGGACCCCGCTGCGCACGGTGCACACGATGTGGGCGGCCCGGTCGATGGCGAGTTGCAGCAGCAGGGTGGCCGAGAGTTGATCGAGCAGATGCGCGTCGTCGACCCCGATGATGGTGTGCCCGTCCGCGAGCAGCGCTTCGCGGGCCGCGGCCATGAAGGTCACCGGGTCGTGGGCGGTGTAGACCCCCACCATGTGCGCGAAGACGCCGAGCGGAATGCTCCGGGCGGATTCGGTCCCCGCGACCCATCGAATATTTCCCCCGACGGCGGCGGTGGCCTGCCGTGCCAAGGTGGTCTTGCCGACCCCCGCGTCACCGGTGAGGACCGCCCCGACCAGATCGTCGCCGGTGAGCGCCGCTCTGATCGATTCGAGTTCGCTCTCCCGCTCGACCATCGGCCAATTCCGAGCCATGGGTCAACTGTAGTGCGCCCGCGCGGCCCGGGCAGGGTTTACGAAGGCCCCGGCACCTGCGGTTTTTATTCGTTGACCAGCCGTAATCCGGGTGTGCGGGCCTGTCGGCGGTCGACCAGCCAGATGGCGACGGTCTGATCGGCGGCCGGATCCAGGGTCTCCACCTCGACCTCGACCTCGCCCCGCAGCGGGTGCTGAATCTTCAGCACGACGGTCCGGAAGTCGGTGAGCCGGTGTTCGCGCCAGCGTTGCTCGAATTCCGGATGGCGGCTCAGCAGGGCGACGACGGCCTGCACGGACTGGTCGTCGGGGAAGCGGGTGGCGGCCGCGCGCAGCGCCGAGGCGGCCATATCGGCCACCGCGTCCCAGTTCAGGAAGACCTTCCGGGCGGTGGGGTGGGCGAAGACGTAGACGGCGAAGTTGCCGTGCGCCTCCTCCTCGAACATGCCGAGCGGCTCGGCGAAGTCGCGGAAGGAGGGGTTGCCGTGCAGCAGGTTGAGCCAGCGGCCGAGCACGAACGCGGGTGTCGGCTGCAGCGCGTCGACGACCGCCTGAATGGTTTCCGAGACCTGCTCGCGGGCCTGTCCCGCCGAGGGGCAGTTGGCCTTCTGTTCCAGGCCCAGCGCCAGCTTGCCGAAGTGGTGCTTCTCGATCTCGTTGAGCCGCAAGGCATCCGCGAGGGCGGCCAGCACGGCGGTGGAGGGGTTGGTGTCGCGTCCCTGCTCGAGCCGGGCCAGGTAGTCTGCGCTGACGCCGGCGAGTGCGGCGACCTCTTCGCGGCGCAGTCCGGGCGTGCGCCGCCGCCGACCGGACGGCAGCCCGACGTCCTCGGGTTGGAGCGCGGCACGGCGTGCGATCAGGAACTCGGCGAATTCGGTACGGGACACCTCTCCATAGTGCCTGGTCCTGGTTCCGTTATCCCAGCCCTGCCAGTCCCCGGATAACCACGGCCTGGCTAAGCGGACCGCAGTCCACTTAATCTCATGGCATGACGACTTCCGAGCAGACCACCCTCGCCCCCGGCGCCTGGACCCTCGACGCTGCCCACTCCTCGGTCAACTTCACCGTGAAGCACCTGGGCATCTCCAAGGTCCGCGGCCGTTTCAACCGCTTCGAGACCGGCTTCGTCGTGAACGAGGCCGGCGAGGCGGCCATCGAGGCCACCATCTACTTCGACTCCTTCGACACCGGCAACGAGATGCGCGACGGCCACGTCCGCAGCGCCGACATCCTCGATGTCGCCAACCGCCCGCACCTCACCTTCCGCGTGCCCGAGCCGGTCGCCCTGACCTCCGAGTTCGAGGTCACCGGCGAGGCCACCATCGGCGGCATCACCAAGCCCGTCACCCTCGAGGTCGAGTGGGGCGGCGTGCAGGTCTTCCCGCAGGACAACAAGGAGCACGCCGGTTTCACCGCGTCGGGCACCATCAAGCGCAGCGAGTTCGACGTCGCCCCCGGCATGCCGAACGCCATGCTGAGCGACAAGATCGCCATCGAGCTCGACATCCAGCTCGTCGCCCCGTAAGACCCCGCAGCCGCATCGGAAAAGTCAACGCCCCCTGTGTGATCCACAGGGGGCGTTCGGCTGTCCGGCGAAAGGTCAGTCGGCCCAGACGGATTCGATCGGCGTGCCCTCGTTCGGGGGCGGCGTGGGGGTGCCGGACGGGGTCCGCGAGAAGCGCGGGGCCGGGGCGTGCTGCACGACGCCGTCGATCTCGATCAGCCCGGTGCGGGCCTGGATGTGCGGATTGCTCTCCGCCTCGGTGAAGGTCAGCACCGGCGTGGTGCAGGCGTCGGTGTTCTCGAAGACGGCCCACCACTCGTCGCGGGTCCTGGTCTTGAACTTCTCGGTGAACAGCTTGCGCAGCTGATCCTGACCGGCCGGGTCGAGCTGATGCGGCAGCCCGTCGGGCGAGATCTCCAGGCCCGCGAGCAGTTCCGCGTAGAACTGCGGCTCGATGCAGCCCACCGCCATGTACTTGCCGTCGGAGGTCTCATAGGTGTCGTAGAAGGCCATGCCGGTGTCGAGCAGGTTGGTGCCGCGCTCGTCCGACCACAGGCCCATGCCCTTCATGCCCCAGATCATGTGCGAGAGGGAAAGCGCGCCATCGATCATGGCCGAGTCGATGACCTGGCCCTTCCCGGAACTCTGGCGTTCCACCAGCGCGGCGAGAATGCCGAAGACCAGGAACATGGAGCCGCCGCCGAAGTCGCCGACCATGTTCAGCGGCGGCACCGGGCGTTCGCCCTTGCGGCCGATGGCATTCAGCACACCGGTCAGCGAGATGTAGTTGATGTCGTGCCCGGCGCGATCGGCCAGCGGACCGTACTGGCCCCAGCCGGTCATGCGGCCGTAGACCAGGCGCGGATTGCGTTCCAGCGCGGCCTCCGGGCCCAGCCCCATGCGCTCGGTGACGCCCGGCCGGAAGCCCTCGATGAGAACATCGGCCTTTTCGAGGAGCCCGAGCACCTTCTCGATGTCGGCGGGATCCTTCAGATTGGCCTCGACGATGGTGCGGCCACGCCACTGCGGGCGCTCCATGAATCCGGGGAACTGGCCCGGGCGCTGCACCCGCACCACATCCGCGCCGAGGTCGGCGAGCAGCAGTGCCGCGTGCGGACCGGGGCCGATGCCGGCCAGTTCAACAACCCGGACGCCCGCGAGCGGGCCCTGCTTGGCGGTGGATGGAGTGCTCACGCCCTACCTCGGTTCATCGTCGAATCCTGTGCGCCGGTCCGCGAACCGGTGTTGACGCTACGACAATAACGCGGGGCCGATGCGTGCCGGGAGGGTGGGCGGGATCACTCAGTTGTCGATGATCGGCAGTGGGAGCGTGTCCGGGGGCGGCGGCTTCGGCAGCGCCGAGCGCGGCAATCGCAAGGTGGGCAGCTCGCCCGCGGCCATGCGCACCGTCTCCGGGTCCTCGAGGGTGCGGTCCTTGGCGGGCAGTCCGTAGAAGGCGCGGGCATTGTCTTCCAGCACCTTGTGCAGGTCCGAACCCACCGCGTCGGCGATGACCGAGATATCGGTGTCGCGGAACGCCCGGTCGGCGCGGGTGCCCGGCAGATCGGTCCCGAACATCAGGGCGTCCGGATTCACGGTGTGGATCTTGCGCAGGGCCGCACCGACATTCATCGACACCCGTCCGAAGCCGGACGCCTTCACCTTCGCACCCCGATCGACCAGGTTGAGCAGATACGGCAGGCAGTCGTCGGACATGCCCAGGTGATCGATGGACAGCTTGGGCAGCTTGGTGATGACCGGTTCCAGCGAACCCAGCATGGATCCGTCGATATAGAGCTCGACGTGCCACCCGGCCAGTTCGTAGGCCCGCAAGGCCAGCATGGTGAGCCCGACGATGTCGCCGCCCGCGCGCTTGAGGTTGAACCGGATGGCCCGCACCCCGGCCCGGTTCAGATCGATGATCTGCTGATCGGGGGCGTCGACCGGGAGCATGGTGACGCCCACCCAGCCCTCGCCGAGCGCGTCCAGGGCCTCGAGGAGATAGCTCTGATCGGTGCCCTGGAAGGACCCGCTGACCACGGCACCACCGTCGATATCGAAGCGGGACATGCGCTTGCGATAGTCGGCGATGGTGTACGGGTCGGGCAGGTAGCCCTCGTTCTCGACCAGCGGGAACCGCGGATCGAAGATGTGGAGATGGGCATCGAACACTTGATCAGCATGCCTCAGAACGGTGACATGTGTGGACAACCTTGTCCGGCAAGCGGATTCGCGCTGGTCAGGACATCCTGTCCAGCGCTGATCCGAGAATCCTGACGGGTCAGGAAACCTTGTCGGGCTCGGACGCGGCGAGCATCTCGTCGCGCTCGACGACCTTGACGCGTTCGCGGCCCTGCGGCTCGCCCAGGGCGCGCTCGTGCGCGTCGAGGCGGTACCAGCCGGCCCAGGTGGTGAACGGGATGCCCTTGGCCTCGAGGAACTCGGTGACGGCGTCGCGCTCGGGGCGCGGGGCCGGGACGAAGTTCGCGGCGTCGTCGAGCAGGCAGGCGATGGTCTCGTTGGCGTCGCCCTTGGTGTGGCCGATGAGGCCGACCGGGCCGCGCTTGATCCAGCCGGTCACATAGGTTGCGGGCTCGTAGCGGTCCGCGCCGTCGGCGTCCTCGTTCACCAGCACGCGACCGGCCTCGTTGGGGACGGTGCCCGCCTGGTCGTCGAAGGGCAGGGCCGGGATGTTCTGCGACAGGTAGCCGACCGCGCGGTACACGGCCTGGATGTCCCAGTCCTTGAATTCGCCGGTGCCCTTGCAGTTTCCGGTGCCGTCGAGCTGGGTGCGCTCGGTGCGCAGGCCCACGACCTTGCCGTCCTCGCCGAGGATCTCCGAGGGGTTCTCGAAGAAGTGCAGGAACAGCTTGTGCGGGCGGTTGCCGACATCGCGAATGGCCCACTGCTCCAACGTGTTGCAGATCATGTCGACCTGCTTGGAGTGCCGGCGCGCGGCCTCGGAGCCCTCGTCGTAGTCGATGTCCTCGGGGTCGACGATGACCTCGATGGTCGGCGAGTGGTCCAGTTCGCGCAGCTCGAGCGGGGTGAACTTGGCCTGCGCGGGTCCGCGGCGGCCGAAGACGTGGACCTCGAGCGCCTGGTTGGCCAGCAGCCCCTCGTAGACGTTCGGCGGAATCTCGGTCGGCAGCAGCTCGTCACCGGTCTTGGCCAGCACGCGGGCCACGTCGAGGGCGACATTGCCGACGCCGAGCACGGCGACCTTCTGCGCGTCCAGCGGCCAGGTGCGCGGCACGTCCGGATGCCCGTCGTACCAGGACACGAAGTCCGCGGCGCCGTAGGAGCCGTCCAGGTCGATGCCCGGAACCTCCAGTGCGCGGTCGGCATTGGCGCCGGTGGAGAAGATGACCGCGTCGTAGAACTGACGCAGATCCTCGAGGGTGATGTCGACGCCGTAGTCGATATTGCCGAGCAGGCGGACCTGGTCCTTGTCGAGGACCTTGTGCAGCGCGGTGATGATGCCCTTGATGCGCGGGTGGTCGGGGGCGACGCCGTAGCGGATCAGGCCGAAGGGCGCGGGCATGCGCTCGTAGAGGTCGATGCTGACCCCGTCGAACCCGGCGGGTGCGTCGGACTTCATCAAGGCATCGGCGGCATAGATGCCGGCCGGTCCTGCGCCCACGATCGCAATGCGTAGCGGGCGGGTCGCTGCACTCTGTTCGGTCATTTTTCCGCGCACCCTTTGGGTCGAAACTAACTTGCCGTCAAAACTTAGCCGTCGGTCTTAGCTTAGGCTAAGTTGACGCCCTGGCTTCGGTGACCATCGTCGGCCCCCGACGCTGCAGCGTTGCTGCGTTGTCCTGCTATTCCCGCGCCTGGGGCGGAAATTCTGCTGATTCTATGCGATGGCCTTCCGGGTCCCGCGCACCGACCAGGCATGATCTACCCATGAGCGACGCCGAGGAGACAGTCGAGGAGACGGTCCAGTTCGATCAGAACGAGACGCGAAGCATGTGGCCGTTCCTGGTCGCGGCCGGTCTCATCGCGTTCGTGATCCTGGGCATCGTGATCGCCACGCTGGTTTCGCCGGTTGAGAAGAATGTCACAGATACCGATCGGCTCTCGGCACCCGCGGGCAACTTCATCAAGTACCGCAGCGACAACGGCAAGTACGAACCGAGCTTGGCCTGCAAGGGATTCGACGAGAGCAACTCGCCGCTCAGGATCGCCGTGGAGACCGGCGGCCCGATCAGCTTCGACGCCTTGAAGGACCCGGTGATCGACGGCGACAAGGCCACCGCCCAGGTCACTTTCAGCGCCGGTGGCGCGCAGACCACGTCGACCTGGCACTTCACCAAAGAGAATTCCCGCTGGTTGGTCTGCAGTTCGTGACAAGGTCCGAAGTCCGGCGAACCGTTTGACACGGGTGCCGGTTTTTCGGCACTCTCATCCCAGGTCATGAGTATCAGCGCCAAGCCCCGGCTGGCTGGTCGGCAACCCTCCTCCGCGGTGGGGTGCTCCGGGTGACGACCTGGCCTCGCACCGAACGCGGTGCGGCAAGTGCGGATTCACAGGAGGTACAGGTGAACTACGCGGGTGACATCACGCCGAAGCAGGCGTGGGAGTTGTTGCGCGACAATCCGGATGCGGTGCTGGTGGATGTCCGCACCGAGGCGGAATGGCGTTTCGTCGGGGTGCCCGACACCAATGGCATCGGCCGGCCGACCGCGCTGATCGAATGGGTGGACGCCACCGGCGCGCCCAATGCGCGGTTCGTGGACCAGTTGCGGCAGGCGCTCGCCGCGCGCCCGGACGATTCGGACGCGCCGGTGCTGTTCATCTGCCGCTCCGGCCAGCGCTCGATCGGCGCGGCCACCGCGGCCACCACCGTGGGCATCTCCCCGTCCTTCAATGTGGTCGACGGGTTCGAGGGTGCGCTCGACGCTCAGGGTCATCGCGGCAGCACTGGCTGGCGCGCCGACGGACTTCCGTGGAGGCAGTCATGATCACCGGCGGTTCTTTCGACAAGCCGCTCCCCGAGGGCGTCGGCCCGGCCACGCAGGCCGTGCGCGGCGGCACCCGGCGGTCCGGCTTCGACGAGACCTCCGAGGCGCTGTTCCTCAATTCGGGTTTCGTCTATGAGAGTGCGGAGGCGGCTGAAGCGTCTTTCACCGGCGATATCGAGCACTTCGTCTACTCCCGCTACGGCAACCCGACCGTCGCCATGTTCGAGGAGCGGTTGCGCCTGATCGACGGCGCGGAAGCGTGTTTCGCGACCGCGTCGGGCATGTCCGCGGTGTTCACCGCGCTGGGCGCGCTGGTGGCCGCCGGTGACCGTCTCGTGGCGGCGCGCAGCCTGTTCGGTTCCTGCTTCGTGGTGGCCAACGAGATCCTGCCGCGCTGGGGCGTGGAGACGGTCTTCGTCGACGGCGAGGATCTGGACCAGTGGGAGCAGGCGCTGTCGGTGCCGACCACCGCGGTGTTCTTCGAGACCCCGTCGAACCCGATGCAGACCCTCACCGATGTGCGCGCGGTCTCCGATCTCGCGCACGCGGCGGGCGCGAAGGTGGTGCTGGACAACGTCTTCGCCACCCCGCTGTTGCAGCGCGGTTTCGACCTGGGCGCGGACATCACCGTCTACTCGGGCACCAAGCACATCGACGGCCAGGGCCGGGTGCTCGGCGGCGCGATCCTGGGACCGCAGGATTACATCGACGGTCCGGTGAAGAACCTCATGCGCCACACCGGTCCGGCGCTGAGCCCGTTCAACGCCTGGACGCTGCTCAAGGGCCTCGAGACCATGCCGCTGCGCTTGCGTCAGTCGGTGGATTCGGCGCTGAAGATCGCGCAGTTCCTGGAGAACCACCCGGCCGTGGCGTGGGTGAAATACCCCTTCCTGTCCTCGCATCCGCAGTACGAGCTGGCCAAGCGGCAGATGTCCGGCGGCGGCACGGTCATCACCTTCGAGCTGAAGGCCCCGGAGAACGAGGCCAAGAAGCGCGCTTTCGAGGTGTTGAACCGGCTGCGCATCATCGACATCTCCAACAACCTCGGTGACGCGAAGACCCTGATCACTCACCCGGCCACCACGACCCACCGTGCCATGGGCCCGGAAGGCCGTGCGGCCGTGGGCATCACGGACGGTGTCGTCCGCATCTCCATCGGTCTCGAGGATGTCGAGGACCTGCTGGGCGACCTGGACCATGCGCTGAGCTGATCCGGCTAGCGACGTCAGGCCGGTGTCAGCCGGATATCAGGCCTGACGTCGAAAGTTGTTCTCATGACGAAGAACAACAGCTCCTCCGCTTCCTCCACCACCCTCTGGACCGGCATGATTCCGGTCGACGACACCGCGCTGTTCTGCACCGACACCGGCGGCGACGGCATCCCGGTGATCTACCTCAACGGCCAGTTCGCCACCCAGGGCTACTGGGCCAAGGTCATCGCCGAACTCGGTGACGGCTTCCGCCACATCACCTTCGACGAGCGGGCGCGCGGCAAGAAGTCGCTGAAATCGGCCGACTACTCCTTCGAGGCGTGCGTCCGCGATGTCGATGCGGTCCTCGCCGCCCGCGGTGTCGAGAAGGCCCTCGTGATCGGCTGGTCCTACGGCGCTTTCGTCGCCGCGCACTGGGCGAGCCGCAATCCGGAGCGGGCGCTGGGCGCGATCCTGGTCGACGGCGCGCAGCCCTACGACTGGTTCGACGACGCCATGGAGATCCGCATCCGCAAGCTGTTCAAGCGGCTGGCCCCGGTGACCGTGCTGTTGCGCCCGACCGGTCTGACTCCGAAGCTGTCGGCCGCGCAGCAGGCGGAAAGCAATATCGAGCTGGGCAAGATCTCCCGCGCGGCGGCGCTGGGTCCGGTGCTCGACAACATCACCGTGCCGACCCGGTACGTGGTCGCGTCGGGTTCCTCTTTTGGCAGCAAGGGCGACGAGCAGGAGCGGATTCGCACCTCGATCGCCGGAGTCTGCGAACGCAATCCGTTCATCGAGGTCAGCGCGAAGGTTCCGAGCAACCATGACCACATCCTGGGCAAGGACTTCCGCGCGGTCGCCGATGCGGTGCGCCAGACCGCGGCAGCATGAGGACGGGGAAAACATTGACAGTATGCTGTCAAATATGACAGCATACTGTCATGATGAAAACAGTTCACATGGCCGTGTACGACACCTTCTCCGACTGGGAGGTCGGGCATGCGACCGCGCACATCAACCGCGAACTCTGGCAGCGCGAACCCGGCACCTGGCAGGTGAAAACCGTTGGGATCAGCGCCGATCCGGTCACGTCGATGGGCGGCATGCGGGTTCTGCCCGACCTCGCGCTCGAAGATCTGAAGCCCGCCGACAGCGCGATGCTGATCCTGCCGGGACTGGCGACCGAATTCGATCCGGCCAGCCCGATCACGACCTTCGCGGGCAAGGCGCGGGAGTTCCTGGACGCCGGGGTTCCGGTCGCGGCCATCTGTGGTGCGACTTTCGGGCTGGCGAAGGAGGGGCTGCTCGATGGTCGGCCGCACACCAGCAATGACCCCGGATACCTTTCCTACTCCGGATATTCGGGCGGCGAGCACTACGTGGGATCGGCGACGGCCGTCACCGACGGTGATTTGATCACCGCGACCGGTACCCGCCCCGTCGACCTCGCCCGCGAGATCTTCGCCCGGCTCGGCATCTACGAGCCGCACGTGCTCGAAGCCTGGTACAAGCTGTACGGAAACAATGATCCGGCAGGCTTTTACGAGCTGTTCGAGTACGAACAGCAGCGCGCGGCAGCCGCGCGATGACTCGCACCGACCAGCAGCTCTTCGCTACCGCGGCGGTCACCTCGTTCAAGCTGAACGGCCAATTCCTCACCATCGCCGAGGAATTGGCCAAACCGTCGGGGATCACCGTGGCGTGGTGGCAGGTGCTGGGCGCGGTGTTGCACGAGCCGCTGCCGGTGGCGGGCATCGCACGCGAGATGGGCATCACCCGGCAGAGCGTGCAACGGGTCGCGGATCTGCTGGTGGACAAGGGTTTCGCCGAGTACCGCCCGAATCCGGCGCATCGCCGGGCCAAGCTGGTCGCGATCACCGAGGCCGGGCACGAGGCGGTCCGGCGCATCGACCCGCAGCACAAAGCCTTCTCGAAACGGCTTGTCGCGCAGCTGGGCCGGGAGGAACTGGCGCGCATCGTGGACGCGCTGACGACCCTGTCGGCCGCCCTCGACGCGCTCGAGGGCGACCGGACCGACTAGGCCGCGAACGGGTCCTTGGTCTTGCCGACCAGGGCGGCGACCGACGGCAGGATGGTGGTCGGGCGGTACGGGAACTGCTCGACCAGGGCCGGGGTGGAGATGCCGGTGGTGACCAGGATGGTGCGCATGCCCGCCTCGAGGCCCGCGATGACATCGGTGTCCATCCGGTCGCCGATCATGACGGTCGAGAGCGAGTGCGCCCCGATGCGGCGCAGCGCCGACCGCATCATCAGCGGGTTGGGCTTGCCGACGTAGTAGGGCTTGCGGCCGGTGGCCTGGGTGATGAGGGCCGCGACCGAGCCGGTGGCCGGGAGGATGCCCTCGCGCGAGGGTCCGGTGGCGTCCGGGTTGGTCGCGATGAAGCGCGCGCCCGCCGCGACCAGCCGGATGGCGGTGGTGATGGCTTCGAAGGAGTAGGTGCGGGTTTCGCCCAGCACCACGTAGTCCGGATCGGAATCGGTGAGGATGTAACCGATTTCGTGCAGCGCGGTGGTGAGGCCGGATTCGCCGACCACGTAGGCGGTGCCGCCCGGACGCTGATCGTTGAGGAAGGTGGCGGTCGCCAGCGCCGAGGTCCAGATGGATTCGACGGGGATCTCGAGGCCGGTGTGCTTGAGCCGGGCCTGCAGGTCGCGCGCGGTGTAGATCGAGTTGTTGGTGAGCACCAGGAACGGAATGTCGTTGTCGCGCAGTTCGGCGAGGAACTTGTCGGCTCCGGGCACCATGTGATTCTCGTGAACCAGGACGCCGTCCATGTCGGTCAAGTAGGAGAGGATCGGTTCTGCGCTCGAGTTGGTCACGCGCATATTCTCCGCTATCCCCGGACCGAACGCTCATATATTCCTGCTCTGATTGACCGTCCGACCGGTCTCATCCCCGGAATACCGTCCCCCGACCCGGGGTTCGAGGACTTGGGTGTGACCCCTGCCGCACCGCCTCCCGGCACTGGACCTATGGTGCGAGGTAAGTCCGTTTGCGACGCCGTGCTGTTTTCTCGAGCGATGCGGTGTCGCGGGCGGCGGCGGGAGGTTGGCCCGCACAACCCAAGCGCAGCAAGGCGACAGGAGTGCCCAGGTGAAAGACCTCAAGCTCGGTTACAAGGCGTCCGCGGAACAGTTCGGCCCGCGCGAACTGGTGGAACTCGCGGTGGCGGCGGAGGAGCACGGCCTCGACTCCGCCACCGTCTCCGATCATTTCCAGCCCTGGCGGCACAATGGCGGCCACGCCCCGTTCTCGCTGGCCTGGATGACCGCGGTGGGTGAGCGCACCAGCCGTATCCAGCTCGGCACCTCGGTGCTGACCCCGACCTTCCGCTACAACCCGGCGGTCGTCGCGCAGGCCTTCGCGACCATGGGCTGCCTGTACCCGGACCGGATCATGCTGGGCGTGGGCTCGGGCGAGGCGCTCAACGAGATCGCCACCGGCTACATCGGCGAATGGCCGGAGTTCAAGGAGCGTTTCGCGCGCCTGCGCGAATCCGTGGATCTCATGCGGGCCCTGTGGACCGGTGAGCGCGTGGACTGGGAAGGCCAGTACTACAAGACCGTCGGCGCTTCCATCTACGACGTGCCCAAGGGCGGCATCCCGGTGTACATCGCGGCCGGTGGCCCGCTGGTGGCCCGCTACGCCGGTCGCGCGGGTGACGGTTTCATCTGCACCTCGGGCAAGGGCATGGACCTCTACACCGAGAAGCTGATGCCCGCCGTCGCCGAGGGCGCGGCGAAGGTCGGCCGCACGGTCGACGATATCGACCGGATGATCGAGATCAAGATCTCCTACGACACCGATCCTGTTCTGGCGCTGGAGAACACGCGCTTCTGGGCCCCGCTGTCGCTGACCGCCGAGCAGAAGCACTCCATCACCGACCCGATCGAGATGGAGGCCGCCGCGGACGCGCTGCCGATCGAGCAGATCGCCAAGCGCTGGATCGTGGCCAGCGATCCGGACCAGGCCGTCGAGCAGATCAAGCCGTACCTGGACGCGGGCCTCAACCACCTGGTCTTCCACGCCCCGGGCCATGATCAGCGCCGCTTCCTGGACCTGTTCCAGCGCGACCTGGCCCCGCGCCTGCGGGCCCTCTGAGGCGTCCCGGATCACACCCGGACGGGTGGCACACGGGGACGGACAACCCTTGCGGAATCCCTTGCCCGTGTGCCGCCGATCGGTCCGAAACCGCCCTCCGAGCGGGACATATGTCATGTGATTGCAGTCTCGCGCGCCAGGGATGAGTTTCGGGCCCGACGGGAAACGGCCGGTAGAACGGGTCTTGACTGATCAATAGCAAATATGCATAACCAAACGCGCTTGACGTGTTGCCTGCCGGACGCGGAAATCGGCCAATAACGCTCGGTAGGCTTTCGCTCATGTCTGCCACACCGGTTTCCAGTGTGTACATCGCGTCCCCCGAGGGCGACACCGGCAAGTCGACGGTGGCGCTCGGGGTCCTCCAGGCACTCGCCGCGACCACTCCCCGAGTCGGCGTGTTCCGGCCGATCACCCGGTCCGCCAACGGACGCGACTACATCCTCGAACTCCTCCTCGAACACTCCACCTCCGACGTCGACTACGACCAGGCGATCGGCGTCACCTACGAACAGGTGCACGAGGATCCGGACGCCGCGATCAGCGAGATCGTGATGCGCTATCACGCCGTCGCGAAGCAGTGCGACGCCGTGCTCATCGTCGGCTCCGACTACACCGATGTCGCCAGCCCCTCCGAATTGCGCTACAACGCCCGCATCGCGGTCAACCTGGGCGCGCCCGTGCTGCTGGTGGTGCGCGGAATCGGCCGCACGTCAGACGAATTGGGCCAGCTGGTCGAGCTGTGCCGCGGCGAGCTGAAGGCCGAGCACGCCAAGCTGGTGGCCGTCATCGCCAACCGCTGCGAGCCCGGGCAGATCGAGGCCGACGCCGAAGTCCTGAAAAAGGTTGCGGCCGTGCCCTCCTGGGCGCTGCCCGAGGTGCCGCTGTTGCAGGCCCCGACCATGGAGGAGCTGCGCGACGCGATCGGCGGCGAACTCTACAGCGGCGACCCGGAACTCATGCAGCGCGAGGCCCTGGACGTGATCGTCGGCGGCATGACCGCCGAACACATTCTCGAACGCCTCACCGACGGCGTCGCCGTCATCACCCCCGGCGACCGCTCCGACGTGCTGCTGGCCCTGGTGAACGCCCATGAGGCGGAAGGCTTCCCGTCGCTGGCGGGCATCATCATGAACGGCGGCATGCTGCCGGAGCCGTCCATCGCCCGGCTGATGGCGGGCCTCAAGCCCAAGCTGCCGATCCTGTCCACCGATCTGGGCACCTTCGAGACGGCCAAGGCGACCGCGCTCACCCGCGGCCGCGTCTCGCTCTCCAGCATCCGCAAGGTCGACACCGCGCTGGCGGTGATGGAGGAGCGGGTCGATCCGCGAGAACTGCTGCGGCAGATCGAGGTTCCCATCCCGAACATCGTCACCCCGCAGATGTTCGAGTACCAGCTCATCGAGCGCGCCCGCAACGACCGCAAGCGCATCGTGCTGCCCGAGGGCGACGACGACCGCATCCTGCGCGCCGCCGGCCGGGTGTTGCAGCGCAAGATCGCCGACCTGACCATTCTCGGTGACGAGGCCGCCATCCGCGGTCGCGCCGCCGAGCTGGGTGTGGACATCGACGCCGCCGAGGTGCTCGACCCCAAGACCTGCGCGCTGCGCGACGAATTCGCCGAGGAGTACGCCCGCCTGCGCGCCCACAAGGGCATGACGGTGGACCGGGCCCGCGAATTCATCAGCGACATCTCGTATTTCGGCACCATGATGGTGCACATGGGCGTCGCCGACGGCATGGTGTCGGGCGCCGCGCACACCACCGCGCACACCATCCGGCCCTCGTTCGAGATCATCAAGACCACGCCGGGCGTGTCCACGGTGTCCAGCGTCTTCCTCATGTGCCTCGCGGATCGCGTACTGGTGTACGGCGATTGCGCCGTGGTGCCGGATCCGACCCAGGAGCAGCTGGCCGATATCGCCGTCTCCTCCGCCCGCACCGCCGCCCAGTTCGGCATCGATCCGCGGGTCGCCATGCTTTCGTACTCGACCGGTGAATCCGGCTCCGGCGCGGATGTGGACAAGGTCCGCGCCGCCACCCACCTGGTGCACGAGCGTGCGCCGGAGTTGTTGGTGGAGGGCCCGATTCAGTACGACGCCGCCATCGAACCGGCGGTCGCCAAGACCAAGCTGCCCAATTCCGAGGTGGCCGGTCAGGCGACGGTCTTCATCTTCCCGGACCTCAATACCGGGAACAACACCTACAAAGCGGTGCAGCGCAGCGCCGGAGCCGTGGCCATCGGGCCCGTGCTGCAGGGTCTGCGCAAGCCGGTCAACGACCTCTCGCGCGGCGCGCTCGTCGCGGACATCGTGAACACCGTTGCCATCACCGCCATTCAAGCCCAACAGGAGGCGCAATGAAGGTACTGGTGATCAACTCCGGTTCCTCGTCCATCAAATACCAGCTGCTGGAACCCGAGTCGGCCGACGTGGTCGCCTCCGGCGTGGTGCAGCGCATCGGTGAGGATGTCGAGAGCGACGTCGTGACCGTCGAACACAAGTGCGGCGGTGAGACTTTCGAGTACCGGGGGCCGCTGGCCGATCACGCGGCGGGCCTGCACGTGGTGTTCGATCTGTTCAGCGCGTCGGGCCAGGATCTGGCGCACGCCGATCTGGGCGCGGTCGGGCACCGGGTGGTGCACGGCGGCGAGGTCTTCTACCGGCCCACGCTGATCGACGACGACGTGGTCAAGGCGATCATCGACCTGTCTTCGCTGGCCCCGCTGCACAATCCACCGAACGTCATCGGCATCGAGTCCGCGCGGGCGCTGCTGCCGGACGTGCCGCAGGTCGCGGTGTTCGACACCGCCTTCTTCCACGAGCTGCCCGACGCCGCCAAGACCTACGCCATCGACGCGGAAACCGCTGCCGCGCACGGCATTCGCAAGTACGGCTTCCACGGCACCTCGCACGACTACGTGTCCGCGCAGGCCGCCGCGTTCCTCGGCAAGGACCGTTCCGAGCTGAACCAGATCGTGCTGCACCTGGGCAACGGCGCGTCGGCTTCGGCCGTGCGCGCGGGCAAGGCCGTGGACACCACCATGGGCCTGACTCCGCTCGAGGGCCTGGTCATGGGCACCCGGTCCGGGGATCTGGACCCGGGCATCATCTTCCACCTGATCCGCACCGCGGGCATGGGGGTGGACGACGTGGACGCCCTGCTCAACCGGCATTCCGGCATCAAGGGCATCTCCGGGGTGAACGACTTCCGGGAGCTGGGTCAGCTCATCGAAACCGGCCATCCCACCGCGACTTTGGCATTCGACGTCTACATCCACCGGCTGCGCCGCTACATCGGCGCGTACCTGATCGACCTGGGCAAGGTGGACGCCATCACCTTCACCGCCGGTGTCGGCGAGAACGACGCCAAGGTCCGCGCGGCCGCGCTGGCCGGTCTCGAGAACTACGGCATCAAGATCGACGCGGCGCGCAATACCGCGAAAGACCGTTCGGCCCGCCGCATCTCGACCGACGACTCCGCGATCGATGTGCTGGTCGTGCCCACCAACGAGGAGTTGGCCATCGCCCGGGCCTCGGCAGAGCTGGTCGGCTGAACCGCCTTCGAGTACGGCCTTCATGAAAACATCACGATGCGATTGGCATTGTGAGACCCGGACCTAGGAACCTCCCCCGGTCCACCAAACCGGAACCCGTGTCGCACCACGCACAACTGCGGTAGGGATCGACCTTCCCTCGCTCGATCCCGCGTTCTCAGGCTGCCCCCGAGATCACCGCAGGCGGCACGGGCTCCTCCGGTTCTCAGAACCAGGATTTGGCGCGCACCGCGTTGGCCAGATCGACCAGGGCGTAGCGATGCGTGCGCGCGGGAGCCGAACGGGCCAGCCCGCGCAGCCCGGTCTCGATGCCGCGTCGCAGATCCCGCTCGGTGAACGGCGATCCGAACAGCTTGGCGCTGGGCGATTTCGGCCGCTTCCCGGCCTGCACCCAGCCCAGCGCGATACCCAGGCTCAGAATCCGCAGTTGGGCCGCGCGACCCTCCCCGGGCGGCAGATTCTGCACCCGCGCCGCCGCCACCTGCAAGGTCGACTCGTCCAGATCCGCGGCGGGCGCGCAGGTCAGCAGCATGAGAATGGCCGTCATGCGGGCCTCGGCGTAATGGCGCGAGGCGGGCGGCACCTGATCGAGCGCGTGCACGGCCGCGCTGCGAGTTGTCCTGGTAGCCCTTCTGGCCGTCGATGTAGACATGGTTGTTCACCGTCTTCGGGTCATCGACGATGCCGTG
>NZ_JBSGBY010000087.1:0-18802 GCF_053601505.1 Nocardia sp. NPDC004722 | reverse complement strand
GATCGAGAGCCTCGACCGGGAGCTCACCGCCGCAGGCATCCAGACCCATCGGCTGCGGGTGAGCCACGCCTTCCATTCGGCACTTATGGAGCCGATGCTCGACAAGTTCCGCACGGTCGCACAGAAACTCGACTACCGCGCGCCCAACCTGCCGATCGTCTCGACCGTCACCGGAGAGTCGGCCGGTCATTCGGTGACCGATCCCGAGTACTGGGTGCGGCAGGTCCGCGCCACCGTTGCCTTCGCGCCCGCGATCGAGACCCTGCGCGCCGACGGGATCCGGCGCTTCGTCGAAGTCGGCCCCGACGCGGTCCTGACCTTCATGACCCGCCAATGCCTGGGTGAGAACGCCGATCTCGCGACCGCCCCGGCAACGGTGGCCTTGGCGCGCCGGTCGTCCGAGGAAGTCGGAGCGTTCGTCAACGGCTTGGCACAGCTCCAGGTCAGCGGTGCGCGCGTCGACTGGCGCTCGACCTTCACCGAGCCCGGCACGACTCCCATCGCCCTGCCCACGTACGCCTTTCAGCGTCGCCGCTACTGGCTGAACCCCGATCACGGTGCGGCCGCGGATCTGTCGGACCATCCGATCCTCACCGGCGTACTCGGTTTGGCCGGTTCGGACGAGTGGCTCTTCACCGGCCGACTATCCCTGGCGACGCACCCGTGGATCGCCGATCACCTGTCGTACGGCACGATGGTCCTGCCGAGCGCCACGCTGATCGAGTTCCTGCTCGTCGCCGGTGGCCGAATCGGTTGCCAGGCAGTCGAAGAGCTCACCTTGCAGGCACCGATCGTGCCGTCCGACGGCGATGAGATCGAACTCCAGGTGCTGGTGCAGGCCCCCGATGCGACCGGCCATCGCCCATTCGAATTTTATTTCCGCACATCAGCTTCCGAGGAATGGGTCCACAACGCGACGGGTTCGCTGGCCACATCCGCCGGACGCGAACCGGACGCGCTCGCCCGGCTGCGGGCCGAATCGTGGCCACCCGCCGACGCGGAACACTTCGACAGTGCCGGACTGCCCGCGCAGATCGCCGCGGACGCGGGACTCGAATACGGTCCGGCATTCCTCGGCGTACAGCAGGTGTGGGAGCGCGACGACGCCGTCTTCTCCGAAATCGCCCTGAACTCGGATCTCGCTGCCGCAGCGTCGAATTCGACCCGCCACACCCTGCATCCCGCGCTGCTCGACATGGTCATGCACGCCGCGTTCTCCCGGCTGATCTGGCGTGACGGCAACCCCGATCCGAACACCGGCAAACTGCTCTTCCGCTGGGCCGGGGCACGGTTCCACCATGCCGCGAGCACCAGGCCCGCCGAGGTATCCGCGTTGCGGGTCATCGCGGTCGCGCAGGGCCCGGAAGCCGTGGCGGTCGCGGCCGTCGACCCGGACGGCAATCCCGTCGTCTCGGTGGATGCCGTGGTGATGCGCCCGTACGACGTCAAGGAATTCCGCAGCGCACTCGCAGCCGACAATGCCGCGTTGTACGAGGTGAGCTGGGAGGAGGATGCGAACCCGAGCGATCTCATGGCGGCCGAGGAACACACACCGGTCGCGGTCTTCCGTGCCGGTACGGACTCGGAGGCAACGACTTCCGGTGAGCCACGCGAGATCCGAGCGCGGGTTCACTCGACCCTGGCGCACCTGCGCACGTGGCTCACAGAGCAACGATCGGCCGACTCCCGGCTGGTCGTGGTGGCATCGGGTGGGGCCGGGCTTCCGGGGGAAACCTCCGATCCGGCGGCGGCTGCCGTGTGGGGGCTGTTGCGCAGCGCGCAGTCGGAGCACCCCGATCGATTCGTCCTGATCGACGAAGATCTCGCCGCGCCCGCGAACCCCGATCGGATCACCGCCGCGCTGGCTACCGGCGCACCCCAGATCGCGGTGCGCGCGGACCGCATGCTGGTCCCCCGGCTCCGGCGCGCAGCCGAAACACACAGTGCCGCGGCCGAACCCGTCGCGCACCTCGGCGGAGCGACGGTGCTGATCACCGGTGGTACCGGCGGCCTCGGCTCGCTGTTCGCCCGGCATCTGGTCACCGAGCACGGTGTGCGCGACCTGGTTCTGACCTCACGCCGCGGTCCGGATGCGGCGGGAGCCGCCGAATTGGTCGCGGAGCTGGCGCGGTTGGGGGCGAGCGCCCGCGTCGTCGCGTGCGATGTGGCCGATCGCGAGGCGGTCCGCGAGCTGCTCGCCGACATCGGTGATACCCCGATCGCGGTGGTGCACACCGCCGGTGTGCTCGATGACGGAACCGTCTCCGCGCTGACCGACGCACAGATCGACCGGGTCTTCGCGCCGAAGGTCGACGGCGCTTGGCATCTGGACGAACTGACCCGGGGCCGAGACGTCCGGGCCTTCGTGCTGTTCTCCTCGATCGCGGCCGTCCTCGGCACCTCGGGCCAGGCGAACTACGCCGCGGCCAACGCCGCACTCGACGCCCTGGCCCAGCGCCGCCGCGCCGCCGGTCTCCCGGCGACCTCGCTGGCGTGGGGTCCGTGGAATCAGTCCAGCGGCATGACCGGCGGGCTGGATCGCGGTGCGCTGGCGCGCTGGGAACGGCTGGGGCTGAGTCCACTCGCCGATGCCGAGGGTGTGCGCCTGTTCGACGCGGCGCTCACGCAAGGCTCAGCGCGACTGTCGCCAATCCGGTTCGATGCCGGTGCGCTGCGCACCGCCGACGAGTCGACGGTGCCCGAGGTCCTGCGTGGATTCCTCCCCCGCCGGGCGCGTGCGGCAACCCCCTCGGTCGTCGCGGCAGCCGGGACGCTCGGTGCGCGCCTGGCCGAAATCCCCGCGGCTCGGCGCGACGAGGTGGTGCTGGAGACCGTACTGTCCGCGGCCGCGGCGGTACTCGGTCACGACTCCGCAGCCGACATCCGGCCGGATCAGCGGTTCGACGAGATCGGTTTCGACTCGCTCGGCGGCGTGGAGTTCCGCAACCGGCTGGGCAAGGCCACGGGCCTGCAACTGCCTTCGACGCTGGTGTTCGATCACCCGACCCCGGTTGCGGTGGCGAAGCTGGTGCTGTCCCGCGTCGAGCCGACGGTGGGCGAACCCGTCAAGAAGGCGGTGCGCCGGGTCAAGGCCGATGAGCCGATCGCCATCGTCGGCATGGCCTGCCGGTTCCCCGGCGGTGTCGAATCACCCGATCAGCTCTGGGATCTCGTCGCCGCCGGGATCGACGCGACCGGCGACTTCCCGACCGATCGCGGCTGGGATCTGGAGCGACTGTTCGACGCGGATCCGGACAAGCCCGGGACCGTCTACGCGCGGCGTGCCGGATTCCTCGACCGGGCAGGCGATTTCGATCCGGGATTCTTCGGGATCGGTCCCCGCGAGGCGTCCGCGATGGACCCGCAGCAGCGCCTGCTCCTCGAAACATCCTGGGAGGCCCTCGAAGACGCCGGGATCGACCCGAACTCGTTGCGGGGCACCGATACCGGTGTGTTCGTCGGCGCGGGCGCATCCGGCTACGTCGACCTGGTGGGCGGCGAGCTGGAGGGCTACCGGCTCACCGGCACCACCAGCAGTGTGATGTCGGGGCGGGTGGCCTACGCGCTGGGGTTGGAGGGTCCGACGCTCACCGTGGACACCGCCTGCTCTTCCTCGCTGGTCTCGCTGCACCTGGCCGCGCAGGCGCTGCGCAACGGGGAGAGTTCGCTCGTCATGGCGAGCGGCGTGACGGTGGCGGCCAGCCCGTATCTGTCCGTCGATTTCGCGCGGCAGCGCGGACTCTCGCCGGACGGCCGATGCAAGGCGTTCTCCGCGGCGGCCGACGGCGTCGCCTTCTCCGAAGGCGTCGGAGTGCTGGTACTCGAGCGGCTCTCCGACGCGAAACGCCTGGGGCACAACATTCTCGCCCTGGTGCGTGGCACGGCGATCAACTCCGACGGGGCGAGCAACGGCCTGACCGCCCCGAACGGTCCGTCCCAGCAACGTGTCATCACCGCGGCGCTGGCGAATGCCGGACTGTCGCCGTCGGATATCGACGCCGTCGAAGCGCACGGCACCGGCACCCCGCTGGGTGATCCGATCGAGGCGCAGGCGTTGATGGCCGTCTACGGGCGCGACCGAGCGGAACACCCGCTGCGGATCGGCTCGCTCAAGTCGAATATCGGCCACACCGTCGCCGCCGCGGGCGTCGGCGGCGTGATCAAGATGGTGCAGGCGCTACGGCACGAAACCCTGCCCAAGACACTGCATGCCGACGAGCCCAGCCCGCACGTGGACTGGACCGCCGCCGACGTCGCACTGCTGACCGAGGCACACCCGTGGCCCGCCGGTGACCGGCCACGCCGCGCCGGGGTGTCGTCGTTCGGTGTCAGCGGCACCAACGCGCACGCCATCCTCGAAGAGGCACCCCGCACCGTCGTTCCGACGGAAGCCGTTGAGCAGCAGCTCGGTACGGTGCCCTGGCTCCTGTCGGCCAAGAACGACACCGCCTTGCGGGCGCAGGCGGCGAAACTCCAGCGGTGGCTGGTCGAGCACCCCGACACCGATCCTGCGCAGGTCGCGCACGCGCTCGCCACCACCCGCGCCCAGCACGAGGTGCGGGCGGCGGTACTGGGTGCCGATCGCGACGAACTGCTCACCCACCTGGCGCAATTGGCGGCCGGAACGGCCACTGCCGGAGTGGTTTCCGGCACCGTGGGTGCGGGGAAGACCGCCTTCCTCTGCACCGGCCAGGGCGCGCAGCGGGCCGGGATGGGCGCGGGACTCGCCGCGGCCTTCCCCGTCTTCGCCGACGCGCTGGACGAGGTGTGCGCGCAGTTCGATCCGCTGCTCGACACCTCGCTGCGGCAGGTGATGTTCACCGGAGAGCTGATCGATCGCACCCGCTTCACTCAGCCCGCGCTATTCGCGTTCGAGGTGGCGCTCTACCGGCTGCTGGAGTCCTGCGGCGTGACACCCGATGTCCTGGTGGGCCATTCGATCGGTGAGCTGACCGCGGCGTACCTGTCCGGCGTCTGGTCGCTGGAGGATGCCTGCGCGCTGGTCGCGGCTCGCGGCCGCCTGATGGACGCGCTGCCCGAGGGCGGTGCGATGCTCGCCGTCGCCGCCCCCGAGGACGAGGTCGTCGCCGCCATCGCCGAGTACAGCGATCGGATCTCGATCGCGGCGGTGAACGCGCCTGCGGCCGTGGTCATCTCCGGTGACGCCGACGCCGTCGAAGCTATCGAGAAGGAGTTCACCACGCAGGCCCGCCGGACGAACCGGCTGCGGGTGTCGCACGCCTTCCATTCGCACCTGATGGAGCCCATGCTGGGCGAGTTCGAGACCGTTGCCGCCGCAGTCACTTTCAACCCGCCGCGGATTGCCCTGGTATCCAATGTCTCCGGCGAGATGGCCGGTGACGAGATCCTGAAGCCGGATTACTGGGTGGCGCAGGTGCGTGGCGCGGTGCGCTACGCACCCGGCGTGCAGACGCTGGTGGCCTCGGGTGTGCGCCGCTTCCTCGAAATCGGCCCGGACGCTGTCCTGGCGACGATGACCCGGCAGACCCTGCCCGCCGATATCGAGGCCCGGGTGGTGGTCGCGGCGGCGGCCCGCCGCGACCGCGACGAGGTCGAGCAATTCGTGACCATGCTCGCCCACGCGCACACCGCCGGACTGGCCATCGACTGGAAGCCCCTCTTCGGCGACCGCCCGGCACCGCGAACAGCCCTGCCCACCTACGCCTTCCAACACGAGCGCTACTGGCTCGAACCGGGCGTCGAGGGGTCCGCCGGCAGGGGTGCCGCCCAATCGTTCGGCCTCGTCACCACCGGACACCCACTGGTTCCCGCGGTGATCGCACAACCGGACACCGGCGGGGTCATCCTCACCGGCCGCCTGTCGGTCCAGACGCAGCCTTGGCTGGCCGATCACGGCGTGCTGGGCACGGTGCTGTTCCCCGGAGCCGGTCTGGTCGAACTCGCCCTGCGGGCCGGTGACCGGGTGGGCCTTTCGACGCTGGCGGACTTCGTCCTGCGGGCGCCGCTGGTACTGCCGGAGGCAGGTGGGGTCGCGGTGCGCAGTGTCGTCGGCGCCGAGGACGAGACGGGCCAGCGCGTCGTGCGGGTCTACTCCCGCCCCGAAGACGAGAGCGACCCGGCAGCGTCGTGGACGCTGCATGCCGAAGGCGCGCTGACCGCCGACAACCCCGCGCAGGCTACCGAACTCACCACATGGCCCCCGATCGGAGCGCAGCCGCTGCCGGTCGGCGGTGTGTACGACGAACTCCTCGCTGGCGGGTACCAGTACGGGCACTCCTTCCAGGGTTTGCGCGCGGCCTGGCGGCGCGGCGACGAAGTGTTCGCCGAGGTCGCGCTTGCCGACCCGAGGGAAGCCGCGAACTACGGTATCCATCCCGCACTGCTCGACTCCGCCCTGCATGCCCTGCTCATCGGCGACTCGGGGCCCGCGGACGGGGCCGGGCCGGCGTTGCCGTTCGAATGGTCCGGGGTCACCGTGCACGCGACGGGAGCCGACGCCTTGCGCGTTCGGGCGACCCGCATCGGCGACCACACGGTGCGGGTGGATCTCGCGGATCCGACCGGTGCTCCGGTGGCGACGGTGCGCCGACTGGCCGCCCGGCCGATCGATCCCGCGCAGCTCGCGGCCAGCGTAGCCACGGTCGACAACGCCCTGTACCAGGTCGAATGGACACCGATGTCGGTGTCCGACAGCGAGATACGCACGGTGTCGTGGGCGGATCTCGGTGACGAGGTTCCGGCCGCAGTGGTGCTGGATGGTCCGGAAGGCAATGATCCCGAGGCCGTTCGTGCAGCGATTCACGCCGTGCTGCGGGTACTTCAGACCTGGATCGCCGACCCTCGATCCAGCGAGTCCGCGCTGGTGATTCGGACCAGCGGCGCGGTTTCCGTTGCCGGGGAGGATATTACGAACCTCGCCGGTGCCGCCGTCGCGGGTCTGGTTCGCTCCGCCCAGGCGGAGAGCGCGGGTCGAATCATCCTGGTGGACATGGATTCCGACGCCGCCGGGCCGTTGGGCGGGATTCTGGCTTCCGGGGAACCGCAGGTGGCCGTGCGCGGCGGGCAAGTGCACCGGGCGCGACTGGTGCGGGCGGCGACAACCAGGTCTGCCCCGAACGTCGCTTTCGGTCCGGACGAGACCGTGCTGATCACCGGTGCCAGTGGATTCCTGGGCGGGTTGTTCGCCCGGCACCTGGTACACACCCACGGTGTCCGGCACCTGCTGCTGCTGAGCCGACGCGGTGAGTCGGCTCCCGGCGCCGCCGAGCTGGCGGCCGAGCTGCGAGATGGTGGTGCCGAAATCGACTTCGTCGCATGCGATGTCGCCGACCGTGCCGCGCTCGACCAGGCACTGTCCGCCATCCCCGCGAGCCGCCCCCTCACCGGTGTGTTCCACCTGGCCGGTGTGCTCGACGATGGCGCCATCGCCTCGCTGACCCCGAATCGGATGGATGCGGTGTTGCGGCCCAAGGTCGATGCGGCCCTGCACCTGCACGAGCTGACCGCCGAGCTGCCGCTGAAGGCGTTCGTGCTGTTCAGCTCGGTGGCCGGAGTGCTCGGCAATCCGGGGCAGGGCAACTATGCCGCGGCCAATGCCTGCCTGGACGCGGTGGCGGCGCACCGCCGGGCACGCGGGCTCCGCGGGCAGTCCCTCGCGTGGGGGTTGTGGAATGGCGACGGCGGCATGGGCGCCGAGCTCGGTGACGTCGAGCGGCGGCGCGTGGCCCGTTCGGGGATGCTGCCGCTGTCGGCGGAGCAGGGCTTGGCGCTGTTCGACGTCGCCGCCGAAATCGACACGGCGACAACCGTTCTCGCCCGGCTCGACAAGACAGGACTCCGCAGCGCGGAGTTTGCGGCGACCCTGCTGTCCGGGCTCGTCACCGATCGCCGCACAACCTCGGGAGCATCGGACGCTCCGGCCGCACTGCGGGCTCGGCTGGCCGACACTCCCGAGGGCGAACGCCTCGCCGTGCTCGTCGACTTCGTTCGGGACCACGTGGCCGCGGCGCTGGGGCATCGGAACGCGAATGCCATTGCGGCCGGACGGGCCTTCAGCGAACTGGGCTTCGATTCCATGACCGCCATCGAATTCCGCAACGCCCTCAAAACCGCTACGGGCCTGCCCTTGCCCGCGACCCTGGTCTTCGACTACCCGTCACCGGAGATGCTGGCCGAATACCTGGCCGAAGAGTTCATCGGCCAGGCCCCCGACGCGTCCGCGGATCCGTCGGAAAACGAGATTCGCATTGCGCTCCAGACGATTTCGCTCGCCCAGCTCCGCGAAGCCGGTCTGCTGGAGGCGCTCATGCAGCTCGCGCACGGGCCGCAACACCCCGGCGAGATCGATGAGCACGACACCGACGAATTCATCGACCAACTCGATCTCGACGACTTGATCAATCTGGCTTACAACTCCGAGGACTGACAGCGATATGACGAATACCGAGAGCACCGCAAAACTCGCCGACGCGCTACGGGCCTCGCTGAAGGAAACCGATCGACTGCGGGCGCGCAACCGACAGCTCGACGCCGCCCGGCGTGAGCCGATCGCGATCGTCGGAATGGCCTGCCGCTACCCCGGCGGCGTCGAATCACCCGAAGACCTGTGGCGACTGGTGTCCGACGGCGTCGATGCCACCACCGATTTCCCCGTCAACCGCGGCTGGGACCTCGACCGCATCTACGACCCCACCGGCGAACAGGCCAACCGCTCCCACACCAAATCCGGCGGATTCCTGCACACCGCAGGCGATTTCGACCCCACTTTCTTCGGCATCAGCCCGAACGAAGCGGCCACCATGGATCCGCAGCAGTTCCTCCTGCTCGAAACCTCGTGGGAGGCCTTCGAACGCGCCGGAATCGACCCGGCGACCCTGCGCGGCAGCGCGACCGGCGTGTGGATCGGCAAGATGTATCACGACTACCCTGCCGCCGCGGTCACGGGATCACTGGCGTCGGGTCGGCTCTCCTACACCTTCGGCCTCCAGGGACCGTCGGTCACCGTCGACACCGCATGTTCGTCCTCACTGGTAGCCATGCATTCGGCCGCCGCCGCGCTGCGCTCGGGCGAATGCGACCTGGCCCTGGCGGGCGGCGTGACCGTGATGGCGGGTCCGGACACGTTCGTGGAGTTCAGCCGACAACGGGGACTGTCCATCGATGGACGGTGCAAGTCGTTCTCCGACAGCGCCGACGGCGTCGGCTGGGCGGAAGGCGCCGGTGTGCTGGTGCTGGAACGACTGTCGGACGCGCAACGCAACGGCCACCGCATTCTCGCCGTGGTGACCGGTTCGGCGGTGAACTCCGACGGCGCCTCCAATGGCCTGACCGCGCCCAACGGTCCGGCGCAGCGGCGCGTCATCGAGCAGGCCCTGACCAATGCCGGAATATCCGCCATCGACGTCGATGCGGTCGAAGGCCACGGCACCGGAACGACTTTGGGCGACCCGATCGAAGCACAGGCACTGCTGGCCACCTATGGCCGGGATCGGGCGCCGGGGCGGCCGCTGTGGCTGGGTTCGCTGAAGTCGAACATCGGGCACGCACAGGCCGCCGCCGGTGTGGGTGGCGTGATCAAGATGGTCATGGCGATGCGCCACGGCACGCTGCCGCGCACCCTGCATGTGGATCGGCCGTCGACCAAGGTCGACTGGTCCGCGGGCGAGGTGCGGCTGCTGACCGAGCCGGTGCCGTGGCCGTCGGCCGATCGTCCACGCCGCGCCGGGGTGTCGTCCTTCGGCATCAGCGGCACCAACGCCCACGTCATCCTTGAACAGGCGCCCGTCCTCGAACAGGCTCCCGCCGCCGCGACCACCCCGGCCGAGCCGGTCACACCCTGGGTGCTGACCGCCGCCAGCGCGCGTGCACTGGGAGAGCAGGCGATTCGCTTGCGGAAGCACGTCCGCGAAAACGACTTCGCGGCACAGGATGTCGGATACTCCCTCGTCGCCACCCGCGCCACGCTCGGCCATCGAGCGGTGGTCCTCGGTGCCGATCACGACGAACTGCTGTCGGGTCTGGAGGCATTGGGCCGCGGCGACTCCGGCCCCGGTGTGGTGTCGGGTCGCGCGGCTTCGGGCTCGACGGGATTCGTCTTCTCCGGTCAGGGCGCGCAGTGGGCCGGTATGGCCGGGCAGCTGCGTACGCATCCGGTTTTCGCGGAGACGTTCGACAAGATCGTCGCGGAGCTGAATCCGTCACTCGATCAAACGATTTCGATCGATGACGCGCTGAACGACACGGACCTGATCAACCGGACGGTCTTCGCGCAAGCCGGACTGTTCGCCTTCGAGGTCGCACTGTATCGCCTGCTCGAAGCGTGGGGACTGCGCCCCGACCAGGTGGCGGGTCACTCGATCGGCGAGATCGCCGCCGCGCACATCGCCGGAGTGCTGTCGCTGCCGGACGCGTGCGCCCTGGTGGCCGCGCGCGGCCGGTTGATGCAGGCACTGCCCGCCGGTGGCGCGATGCTCGCGGTGGGAGCTCCGGAATCCGAAGTCGCACCGCTGCTCACCGAGGGTGTGTCGATCGCCGCGGTGAACAGCCCCACCTCGGTGGTGGCCTCCGGCGTCGACACCGAGATCGACGCGCTGGCCGAAGTTTGCGCCGAGAAGGGCTGGCGGACAACTCGTTTGCGGGTGTCGCACGCTTTCCATTCCGGACTGATGGAACCGATGCTGACGGAGTTCGCGTCGGTGGTCGAGGGATTGAGCTTCGGTCGACCCACCATCCCGCTGGTATCGACCGTGACCGGCGCCCGGGTGACCGATGAGATGTCGGCACCGGGGTACTGGGTGCGTCAGGTCCGCGCCACGGTGCGGTTCGCCGACGCGGTGACCACGATGGCGGCCGCGGGCGTGGTGCGCTTCGCCGAGGTCGGGCCGGACGCGGTCCTCACGCCGATGGTGGCCGGGACCGTCGTCGACGGTCCCGGGGAAGCCACCGTCACCGTCCCGGTCGCGCGTCGCGACGAGGCGTCGACCGCCACCGTGGCGGCCGCGGTGGCGAAGTTGTTCGTGTCTGGCGCCGAGGTGGACTGGGCCGCGTTCTATTCCGGTGCGCGACCGATCGACCTGCCCACCTACGCGTTTCAGCACGAGCGGTTCTGGCTCGATGCGAAGCAGTATCTGTCGACGACGTGGCTGGGCGCCGACGGCACCGGCGCCGCGGGATTGGATCCGGTCTCCCACCCCTTGCTGGGAGCGGCTGTCCCGCAACCCGATTCGGGCGGAATCAGCTTCGTCGGCCGATGGTCACTGGACTCGGTCGAATGGTTGGCCGATCACAGCGTGCTCGGCACCGCGCTACTGCCGGGAACCGGTTTCGTCGAGCTGGCCACCCAGGTGGGCGAATTGATCGGGCACCCCGTGGTGGACGAGCTGATCCTCCAGGCGCCCTTGACGCTCCCGGCCCACGACGGAGTGACGGTACAGGTGGTGGTCGGCGCGGCGAATGATTCCGGCCGACGGCGCATCAGGATCCACTCGCGCCAGCCGGAGGCCGTCACCTGGACATTGCACGCGGAGGGTGACCTCACCGCCGCGGACGTCCAGCCCGATTTCGATCTCGCCAGCTGGCCTCCGGCCGACGCCGAGACGATCGACGTCACCGACGCGTACACCGAGATGCTCGAGGCCGGTTACGGATACGGCCCCTATTTCCAGGGCCTGCGGGCCATGTGGCGACGCGGCGATCACGGCGGCGATGGTCACGAGCTGTTCGCCGAGGTGGCCCTGCCGAACGCGGACGCCGCCGCAGGATATGGACTACACCCCGCGTTGTTCGATGCGGCGATGCACGCGGTCATCGTGCATCGCATGCGCACCGACGGCGTCGAGGCGCCCGAGCTGCCGTTCAGTTGGCGCCGCGTCGCACTGCATGCGGCCGGATCCAGTGCCGTCCGCGTGCGGATCCAGTTGCACAACAACCGTTTCGCGCTCCAGCTGGCCGACGGCACCGGCAGCCCGGTGTTGTCGGTCGACTCGCTGGACACACGGCCGGTCTCCGCGGGTCAACTGCGAGCCGACAGCGTGGCCGATGCCTTGTTCACCGTGGAGTGGATGGCCCCGACGTCGGTCGCCGGTTCGGTGGCCCCGGCGCGCACAGCGATCATCGGCGCACCGGGAGGCGGAGCGGGAGCGGTACGCGGCTATCCCGACCTCACGGCACTGGTCGAAGAACTCGACGCGGCAGGCGAATCCGCCGTCCCCGAGCTCGTACTGCTCCCGTGCGCCGACACCGGCGACATCTCGCCGCACGCCGCCCGCGAGGCGTTGCACAGCGTGCTGGCCGCGGTGCAACGGTGGCTGGGAGATCCTCGATTCGCCGAGTCTCGCCTGGTGATCCTGACCAACAATGCGGTGCGGACAAGCGATTTCGATTTGGTGCGCCCG
Source organism: Nocardia sp. NPDC004722 (assembly GCF_053601505.1). Taxonomy (NCBI): domain Bacteria; kingdom Bacillati; phylum Actinomycetota; class Actinomycetes; order Mycobacteriales; family Nocardiaceae; genus Nocardia; species Nocardia sp. NPDC004722. The sequence continues at coordinate 6,428 of NZ_JBSGBY010000087.1, read as the reverse complement.
GCGCAGGCGCCGGTCTGGGGTTTGGTGCGCGCGGCCCAGGCCGAACATCCGCACCGGTTGCAACTGTTGGACCTCGACGGTCCCGCCGCCGACCACGATCCGGCCGCCGTCGCGACCGCTGCCGCGGCCCTCGCGACCGAGCCGGAGGGCGCGCTGCGCGGCGCAGACCTGCTGGTGCCACGTCTGGTTCAGCATCGGCCCACCGAGACGAGCAAGCAAGAGGCTGCCGAGTCCATCCAATCACTGTCCACCGGCACCGTTCTCGTTACCGGAGGCACCGGTGGGCTGGGTGCGCTGTTCGCGCGGCACCTGGTCACCGAATACGGTGTGCGGCAGCTCGTGCTGACCTCCCGGCGGGGACCGGAGGCCCCCGGTGTCGACGCGCTGCGCGCCCAGCTGACCGAACTCGGTGCGCAGGTGACAATCGCCGCCTGCGACGTCTCCGATCGAAACGCGTTGAAATCACTGCTCGACGAGATCGGGCCCGACTCTCCACTGACGGGAGTCGTGCACGCGGCGGGCGTCGCCGACAACGGCCTGATCGAATCCATGACGAGCCGCCGCATCGATGCGGTATTCGCGCCCAAGGCCGACGCCGCATGGCATTTGCACGAACTCACACGCGAACTGCCGTTGTCGCTGTTCGTTCTGATTTCCTCCGCCGGTGGGCTGGTGCTGGCCGCCGGGCAGGCCAACTACGCGGCGGCCAACGTCTACCTCGATGCCCTCGCCACCTACCGCCGGGCGGCCGGGTGGACGGCCACGTCGATCGATTACGGCCTGTGGGAACGATCGAGCGGTCTGGGCACGGAACTCTCGGAGGAGGATTTCGAACGGATGCGGCGACAGGGCTTTCCGGCGCTGTCCGAATCCGACGGACTGGCCCTGTTCGATGCCGCAGTGTCCTCCGGCGCCGCCCAGCTGGCCGCGCTGCCTGTCGACCGCGCGGTGCTCCGGACGCGGGCCGAGCATGCACCGGCCCTGGTGCGCGGGCTGGTACCGATGACGGCGCAGCGTGCGGCGACGTCACCGCTGCTGCAGCTGGCGGGCCTGTCGCCCGATGAGCAGCTTTCGCGTCTGGTGGAGTTCGTGCGCCAGCAGGCCGCCGCGACGCTCGGCTATGTGGACGTCGAACTCATCGAGGTCGACAATGTGTTCGGCGAAATGGGATTCGACTCGGTCACCGCGATCGAATTCCGCAACTCACTGCGCGACGCCACCGGCGTGCAGTTGCACGGCACCCTCGTCTTCGACTATCCGACGCCCCATATCCTCGCGAAGCATCTCGCAGAGAAATTGGCGGGCAACGAATCCGCGCTCGCGACGGATGTCCGCACGGCCACCGAACGAGATCGGATGGAAGGCGTCGCCGACGACTCGCTGTATGGAATGTTCCGCACCGCGGTGGGACGGGCGCAGTACACGATCGGCTTCCTTCTCCTGTACACGGCGGCACAGACGCGTGACCAATTCCATGCCCAGGACGAGCAGCCCATCAATCCGGAGATCATCCGATTGACCTCGGGCGCGGCCACTCCGCGCATCATCTGCATCAGCCCGCCGATGGCCGCGGGCGGTGTGCGCCAGTACGCCAGAATGGCCGCCAAACTGCGGACACCCCGCGACGTGGTCGGCGTCGCACCGATCGGGTCTCACGCGGATCAGCCGCTGCCCGCCGACCACGCCGCGGCCACCACGGCGTTGATCCAGCCCATCCTCGACGCCGCCGAGGGACAGCCGTTCATCCTGTTCGGTTTCTCCTCGGGCGGGGTGCTCGCCCACAACGTCGCCGAGCGAATGGAAGCTCTCGGCGGACCGGCACCGGTCGGAGTGGTGCTGGTGGACAGCTACCGGGCGGACGAGGCCGCGGGAACCGAGTGGATTCTCGGCCCGGTCGCCGAGAACATGGTGACCAACGAAGCGGCGTTCGATCGATTCGACCCCGCCAGATTGACCGCCATGGGTCAGTACACCCAGGTGCTCCGTGCCATCGCACCGGGCAAGATCACCGCGCCGGTCCTGTTCCTCCAGTGCGCGCAACGGATTCCGGGAGTCCCCGCGGACTTCATGGAGTGGCAAGCCCAGCCGTGGAACGACAGCCATCACGTGGTCGAGGTGGACGCCCATCACTTCACAGTGCTGCAGGAGGGCTCAGGTCAGGTCGCCGCGGCGATGGACGAGTGGCTGGAAAGCCTGGAGTGACGATTGGGCCGGGAGGGCGATTCGCCCTCCCGGCCCCCGATCATGCCGTCGGATCGGCGGCGTGCGTGAGTCGAACCGCCGCACACCACGGCAGCCACGAGGTGCCGGCCGGTTTCCGGGGGCCTACGGGCACGAAGGCGCACGACCACAGGACCGGGGGCAACCGGCGGAATCGGGCTGCCGCGCGGAACAATCCGACTACCTCGTCCGCGGTCCAGCCCTTCCCGGCGAAGTATCGCAGCGGATCGGCCGGGCCGAACTTCCACGGTGAATTCTTCAGCAGATTCTTGTTCGCTCGATTGTTCCGATCGACAATGGATTTGTTGATCACATCCATTATCCACCAGTTGATTTCGGGCCGAGCGAGTGCCGCCGCCAATCCCGAGACCTCGTCTTCGGACAGGTAGTACACCAGCCCTTCGGTCAGTACGAGCGCCTTCTTCACGCCGTCGAGCGACTTGTCCAGAAATTCCTCGCGCGCTGTCGGGTCCGCGAGATCCACTGCGACGCGGGTGAGGTCGCAGCGCGGGGTCTCGCCCTCCAGCAGACGGTTCTTCTCGGCGATCAAGTCGGGGAGGTCGGCCTCGATCCAGCGGAGGTCGGCGGGCAGGTCGAGACGATACGGCCGCGCATCCAGGCCCGCCGCCAGATTGATGACCAGATCGCAACCCTCGCTGACGGTTTCGGCGATCAGATCATCGATGACCTTGGTTCTGGTGACCAAGGACCAGCGGATCAGCGCGTACCATTTCTCGTTCGCGACAATCGCCTTACCGGTTTCTCCGGCGAGCCGCTCCGCGAGCGGATCGCGAAAGAGCGCATTGGGCCGGGCGGTTTCGATCGCACGGTGCGCGGCCACCCAGTGGGCGGTGTCCGAAACATGCGAAACAGGGCCAGCGGTCTCAGGCATAATTGCTTTCTCTCTGATCACGAATCAGTTGGGCCACACCGTGCGAATTGGCATCGATGTAGAAGTGGCCACCTGGAAACGATGTCTGTGTGAACGGTCCGGTGGTATGTGTCCGCCACTCGTTCAGGTCGGCGAGGCTGGTGGCGGGATCGCTGTCGCCGACGAGCGCGACGAGTGGAGTCTCGACCACGGCTTCCGGTGCGCATGTGTAGGTTTCGATCGCGCGGTAGTCACTTCTGGTGACCGAGAGAATGATCGACCGGAAATCGGGATCCTCCAGCAGCGCCGCCGGCGTGCCGCCGAAGTCCAGCAGGTGCCGGATCAGTTCCTGATCGCTGTACCGGTGGACACCGCGAAAACCCTTCCGTGCCGGTGCGATTCGACCCGACACGAACAGCGTGCTCGGCTGCATCGCCCGGTCCTGTTCGAGACGACGGCAGACCTCGAACGCCACCACCGCACCCATACTGTGGCCGAACAGCGAGTAGCCCGCGGTCCGCGGAAGCAGTTCGCGAAGTTCCGGCAGCACACCCTCGACAAGGTCGGCGATGTTGTCCAGCAACGGCTCCCGCCTGCGATCCTGGCGCCCGGGGTATTGCACGCCGAGCACACGGAAGCGCGGCCCCAGCGTTCTGGCCAGCGGTCCGTAGGAAAGGGCCGATCCGCCCGCATGGGGAAAACAGATCAGAGTGTGGGCGTCAGGCTCCGATGCGGCAGACAACGTACGCAACCAGCTGGCGCTTCCCATCGAACCTCTCGGGTGGATCTCGTTGCGGGTAAGGATGTTCCGCCCTAGAGCAGGACGGGGACCGCCTGGTGACCGTTGGAAACGAAGCTGCCCAGCGGCCGGAGTTCGGCGGGGTCCACCGCCAATCGCATATTCGGAAACCGCTCGAACAGGGCCGGTAGTGCGATCGTCGCCTCGAGCCGGGCCAATGGTGCACCGAGACAGTAGTGAGCCCCGTGTCCGAAGGCGAGGTGCTCCTTGTTTTCCCGGTGCACGTCGAACTCCCCGGCGGTGTCACCGTGGATCCCCGGGTCGCGGCTCGCAGCACCGTAGGAGGCGAGGATCGGCTCGCCCGCGGCGATCCGAACGCCGGCGATCTCGATGTCCTCGACGGCGTATCGCAGGGGCAGGTGCGTGAACGGCGACTGGTAGCGCAGCGATTCCTCGATCACCTCCGACCATGGCACCCGGCCGGCGAGTACGTCGGCCCGTTGTTCCGGGTTGGTCAGCAGAGCGACGATGGCATGGTCGAGCAGATTGACCGTGGTCTCGTGACCGGCGTTGATGATCAGAATCAGGGTGTCGATCAATTCCTTCTGCGACAGCCGGTTGGAGTCTTCGTCGCTGGCCGAGAGCAGCGCGCTCGTGATGTCGTCACCGGGGTTGGCACGCCGGTAGAAGATCAGCTGCCCCATCAGTCCGACCATCTTGAAGACGCTGGCCCGCATCTCGGCCGAGGTCAGGGACGTGTCGAAGAACCTGTCGACGCACGCATGGATCCGGGCGTCCAAATGCTCTGGCACGCCGAGCAATTCACCGATGACTCGAATCGGCACCGGGTAGGCGTAGGTGGACCGCAAGTCGACGGCCGCACCGGTGGGCGTGGCCTCCAGGCGGCTCAGCAGTCCATCGACGATGGCTTCGATTCTCGGGCGCATCAGGGTGGTTCGACGATTGGTGAACGTCGGCGCCACGAGTTTGCGGAGGCGGCGGTGCTCGGGACCGTAAGCGGTGAACATACTGTCCGCCGCCACCCACGGGTGCAACGGCCACTGCTGATCGATCTCACCGTTCTTGAAGGCATTCCAGTGCTGGCGTGGATCTTTGGATACCCGGGGATCGGCGAGCAGCTCTTTCAGCACCGCCGCATCGGTGACCGCCCACGCCGATACCCCGCCGGGCAGCCCCACCAGCGCGACCGGCCCGCGCTGGCGAATCCGCTCGACCTCGGCCTGTACATCGGAGCCGGTCGGATCCAGCACGATCGCTTCGGTACTCAAGGACCCTCCCGAGCCTCGGGGCGAACCCCGCACTGCCTCAATCTTTTCCATCAAAGGCGAAGCGGGACGACCCGCCTCACCGACACCACTTCAATGGGGATCGTCGTCGTATTACAGCGGAACTTACCACCCAGTATCAAAGGGACTTCAGTCGAACGGGCATCTGTGAGTAACCCCGCACATTGAACAGCCGGCGGCGGGTCGGCTCGCCGTCGAGACGGATGTCGGGGAAACGTTCGAAGAGGGCGGGCAAGGCGTGCAGGACCTCCAGGCGCGACAGGCTCGCGCCGAGGCACGCGTGGATGCCGCTGCCGAAGGACAGGTGTTCCCTGGCATTGGGGCGGGTGATGTCGAAACGGTGCGGGTCGGGGAATTTGACCGGATCGCGATTGGCGCCGGACAGGGAGACGAGCACCGATTTTCCCGGCACGAGGGGAGCGCCGCCATCGAATTGCACGGGTTCCAGGGCGCGCCGGGCGGTCATCTGGAACGGCGGGTCGAAACGCAGCAGCTCCTCGATCGCCAGCGGCCAGCGCTCGGGCTCGGCGCGCAGCAGCTCGAGCTGATCGGGGTGCGACAGCAGGAGCGCGACGCCATTGCCGATCAGGTCCATGGTGGTCTCGAAACCCGCGGCCATCAGCAGGTTGGCGTTGGCCATCAATTCGGCGTCGGTCAGATCGCTCGTGGAGACCAGGACGCTGAAGATATCGTCCCCCGGTTCCCGGCGCAGCTTCTCGATGTGGGCGACGAGGTATGCCTGCATCGCCTCGCTCGCGGCCATGGCGCTGAGGTAGGTCCGCCAGGGGACTCCGACATCCATGAGCGGAGCGCCCGTGGCCCCCCAGCGCAAGAACTGCTCGCGATCGGCCGCCGGGAAACCCAATATCTCCATGATGACCGCGGCCGGCACCTGCGCGGCGAAATCCGCGATCAGATCCACGGATTCGTGCGCGGCCATCGCGTCGAGCTGCTGCGTGGTGACCTCGCGGACCAGATCGCCCAGGCGCGCGACGGCGCGGGGAGTGAAGGCGGAGGCGACGGGTTTGCGCAGGCGTTCGTGCGCCGGCGGATCCTCCGCGAGCATGGACGGCGATTCGATCGGGCTGGGCGGCAACACGACTCGCTCGGCATAGCGGCGCAGCGGCCCGGGCACGCCCGGATCGATCGACCGCCGCACTCCGAATCGCCTGTCGCGCAGAATTTCCCGGCACAGCTCATAGTCATAGACGGCATAGCCCACCGGGGTGGTCCGCACCCCGCCCTCACCGCGCAGCTCGTCGATCAGCGGATACGGATCCGCACTGCCGTC
>NZ_JBSGBY010000086.1:0-19069 GCF_053601505.1 Nocardia sp. NPDC004722 | reverse complement strand
GTCGCGGCCGACATATCGACCACCACGGGCGCAGGTGTCGGTTTCGGTGTGACTGCGGTCATCGGCTGGACGCAACTCCCCGTTGGCGCGGACGGATGAATCGACAGTAGCGCCACGGCGGGCGACTCAACTTGTCGGTGGGTCTCTCTATATTCAAACCCAAGAGCAACCTTCGAATACCTGTTCGATCTTTCTGTCGGGCGAAATGCCTGGTGCGGGACCGCTGTCCTTATAGATACGAATCGGGTGGGCGAGTGGGGAGGTACCCGAAATGAGCGGGAAAACTGAACGACCGGGCCATCCCGGCCGCGCCGGCGAGCTGCTGCGCAAGGCGGATGGGCTGCTGGCCGAGGCGCAGGGGGAGCCGGATCCGGCGGAGCGTTTCCGCGTCGCCTACCTCGCGGCCCTGCGCGGGGCGGGCGCGGTGCTGGCCCTCACCGGCGCAGACCGCGCGCCCCGCGCGCGTTCTCGCAACGCCTGGGTCCTGATGCAGCGCGCGGCACCGGAATTCGTGATGTGGGCGGACTACTTCACCGGGCAGTCCGAGACCCGCGCCGCCCTCGAAGCGGGGTTGCCGAGACCGGTCGATGATCGCCGGGCCGACGAGTTTGCTTCGCGGGTAGGCGCATTCCTGCACGACGTGGCGGATCTGCTGGCCACGGCGGCCCGGTCGCACCCCGGTTCGGGCTGGGTAACGGGAATGCTGGCGTGAGTATCGGCGAGTAGGTGGTCGCGGTCTGATCGAACTCGTATTATTGGTGGCAGACAGCCGCCAAGGTCGGCTATCCGTCGTCTACCCGGAGGCGACAGCCACCACCTAGTGCCGGGGGAGGTACCGTGCCACTCTCCGAGCACGAGCAGCGCATGCTCGAACAGATCGAGAGCGCGCTCTATGCTGAGGATCCGAAGTTCGCCTCGACTGTTCGGGGTGGACGGTTACGTTCAGCCACTGGTCGACGCAGACTTCAGGCGGCCGCTCTGTTCGTCCTCGGTCTGTTTCTATTGGTGGCGGGTATCGCCGCGCCGTTCAAGCCCGGCGGGTTCCCGATCATCAGTTTGGTCGGGTTCATCGTCATGTTCGCGGCCGGCGTGCTGTTGCTGATCGGTGGCCCCCGGATGGGCGGGTCGGCGAGCCGCGGCAGTGACGCTCATCCCAGCGCGGGCGGTACGCCCGGCGCGGCGCGCGGTAAGCAGCGCAAGCCGGGCGGTTTCTCCGCTCGGATGGAAGATCGCTTCCGTAAGAGGTTCGAACAGGACAGTTGACCTGTCCGGTCGGATCGGCCGACAACTGAAGCTCACGACACGCCGTGGCGCCACACCGATTTCGGGTGTGGCGTCACGGCGTTTCGTGTAGGTGCACCCTCGGCGTGTCGGACTGATCCACGATTCCCCACACTGCCCCACGGGGGTGCCCCACCGGGCCCCACTCGCGCCTGGAATGCCCGCTATCTGCGGGTTTGCTGGCGGTTGTCAGGTGCTCTCCGGCGCGCGTCGCGCGTGTCGGGGGAACTGCGCGAAATCTCCCCCACCTCGGTGATAGCTGGTGTGACCTGCGAAGTTCGCCAAGCGGGGACCGAGATCACCGACGCTTTCGATTGAAAGTGGGGGAAAGTGGGGTAATGTGGAGCCCGCACTACAGGAGGCCGAACAGTCGAGAGGGTGATCCGGTAGGAGGTGGCGAGGCTTGTTTCTCGGTACCTATACCCCTCGGTTGGACGACAAAGGGCGACTGACGTTGCCTGCGAAGTTCCGGGACGAGCTGGCGGGAGGGTTGATGGTCACGAAGGGACAAGACCACAGCCTTGCCGTGTACCCCAAAGACGAGTTCACCGCGTTAGCGCGGAGAGCCGCGGCGGCATCCCGATCGAACCCGCAGGCCCGAGCATTCGTCCGGGCCTTGGCGGCTTCCAGTGATGAGCAACGTCCGGACGCACAGGGCCGGATCGTGCTGTCGGCAGAGCACCGCCGCTACGCCAATCTCTCCAAGGATTGCGTGGTGATCGGCTCGGTCGACTTCCTCGAGATATGGGACAAGACGGCCTGGGATTCCTACCTCGCCGAGCACGAGGAGGACTACTCGCAGGCCAGAGACGAGTCGCTGGGCGGGATCTTCTAGCCGGCGGCGAGGCGAGTGCCCTGCGGCCTCTGCCCGACACCGACCCTGACGTACTTCCCCAACGCCAGGTGCGGTGCTTCGGTCAGAGACCACGGGGCATTCGCTTACTTTCGAAGGTCGTTCTCGACGAGGCGACGGTTGCCGCCGACCTACGTAGTCGTGCGAAATGAACGTGAGGCAGGAATTCCGGGAGGTCCAGGTGCACCGAGGCAGTGACGGTCCCCGCCATGTTCCGGTTCTCCTGCACCGCGCCGACGAAATACTCGGTCCCGCACTGCATTCCGAGGGCGCGGTCTACCTGGACTGCACACTGGGGCTCGGCGGTCACGCCGAGTACTTCCTGCAGACCTACCCGAACATCCGCCTGGTCGGCCTGGATCGCGACACCACCGCGCTGAAGCTCGCGGGGGAGCGACTATCGCCGTTCCAGGACCGGATCACCCTGGTACACACCCGATACGACGGGATCCCGGACGCGCTCGAGCAGGCCGGGCTGGCCGAGACCGGTTCGGTCCACGCGATTCTGATGGATCTGGGTGTGTCCTCCATGCAGCTGGACGAGGCCGATCGCGGCTTCGCCTACTCCATCGACGCGCCCCTGGACATGCGGATGGACTCCAGTACCGGCCCCACCGCCGCCGACGTGCTCAATACCTACAGCCACGGCGAGCTGGCCCGAGTGCTGAAAACCTATGGCGAGGAACGATTCGCGGGCAAGATCGCCTCCGAGATCGTGCGCCGTCGCCAGCGCACCCCGTTCACCACCAGCGCGCAACTGGTGGAAGTGCTCTACGACACCATTCCCGCCGCGGCCCGGCGCACCGGCGGGCATCCGGCCAAGCGCACCTTCCAGGCGCTGCGGGTGGAGGTGAACAGAGAGCTGGAATCCCTGGAGGCCGCGCTGCCCGCCGCGCTGGACGCGCTGGCCCCGGGCGGGCGCATCGTGGTGATGAGCTATCAGTCCCTCGAGGACCGGGTGGTGAAGGTGGAGCTGGCCAAGCGCTCAGCCTCCCGCACCCCGCTGGACCTGCCGGTCGAATTGCCCGGCATGGGACCGGAATTCAAGATCCTGACCCGGGGTGCGGAGAAGGCGACCCAGCAGGAGATCGACGAGAACCCGCGGGCCGCCCCGGTGCGCATGCGGGCGGCGGAACGGATCGCAGGGGAGGACCGGTCGTGAGGTTGCGGGAAGAGCCGAGAACGCGGGGAGCGCTGGGTTCGGCGCGCGGTGAGCGATGGCGGTCGCACACCCGCTGGATCGGGGTCGCCCTATGACGATCCAGAAGCAGGCGGCGGGCCGGGGGACACGCCGCGCGCAGGCCGCCGAGGGTGTGAAAAAGGGTGCGGCGCAACGGGCTTACGCGCGTCGCCGCAATCGTGCGGGCGGCCGGGCCGAGATTCCGGGCATGCGCCGGGGCCGGCGCAGCGATGCGATGCCGCGCGGGCGGATGTCCTTCGTGGCCACCATCATCGCGCTGCTGGGCTGCGGTTTGGCCCTGACCCTGCTGCTGACCACCCGCGCCACCGAGGACAGCTATCAGCTCGGTGATCAGCGCCGCGCCAACCAGAAGCTCTCCGACGAACGTGACGCCCTGCAACGCGAGGTCGCCGCTGCCGATTCGGCTCCCGAATTGGCCCAGCGCGCCGCGGAACTCGGCATGATCCCGGCCAAGGATCCGGCCCGCCTGGTGATCGCGCCGGACGGCCAGGTCATCGTGATCGGCAATCCGCAGCCCGCGCAGGGCAACCCGGTGCCGCCGCTCAACACCACGCCGCCCGCCGCGACGCAGCCGCCCAAACCGGGCCAGCCGCAGGCCGATCGCGTGGTCCCGGTGACCACCACCCCGGCCGCGCCCGTCGCGCCGACCACCACCGCCGCGAATCCCGTTCCGGCGGCTCCGATCCCGACGCCGCAGAACCCGCAGGTCCAGGCGAACGGAGCGCCGCGATGACCGGCGCTCGCGTGCTCCCGCGCCCGGCCCCCGCCATTCCCGGGATGACGATCGGGGTTGGTCGATGAGTCCGACCCGCGCGGGGCGCGGGCGCGAATCCGGTCGCGGGCGGTCCGATCCGGGCCGGGCACGGACCTCGACCGGGCGTAACCGGTCGGGTTCGGGGCGGGCGAGTTCCGGGCCGGGGCGGCAGTCCAGACCGCGGCCCGCTCCGGGGCTGGACTCGGGTACGCGATTCCGGTTCGGGGTGGGCCGGTTGGTCATGCTGGTGGCCCTGGTCGTGGCCGCCATCCAATTGTTGTGGGTGCAGAGCGTTTCCGCGCCGAAGCTGTCGGCGGAGGCGGCGAGCCAGCGGTCGACGACGGTGCCGGATCCGGCCACCCGCGGTGCGATCACGGACCGCTACGGGCGGTCGCTGGCGTTCACGATCGCGGCCAAACAGCTGAGCTTCCGCCCGCTGGTGGTGCGCAAGGATCTCGCGGACGCCTACGAGAAGAATCCGCAGACCGCGCCGAATCCCGACGACCGGCTGGCGGCCATCGCCAAGTACATGCACGAGAAGCTCGGCAACGCGGCGATCGAGAAGGACATCCTCGCCCAGTTGAAGAGTGACGAGCCGTTCGTCTATCTGGTGCGCAACGTGGATCCGCGGATCGCCGCCGACATCACCCTGAAGTTTCCGGAGATCGGCCAGGACCGTCAGGACATGCGCCAGTATCCCGGGGGATCGTTGGCCGCCAATGTGATCGGCGCGACCGGCTGGGACGGGCACGGTCAGATCGGCCTGGAATCCTCGATGGACGCGCAGCTGGCGGGCACCGACGGTTCGCTCACCTACGACCGCGGCTCCGACGGCGCGGTGATCCCGGGCTCGTGGCGTGACCGCCACCCCGCGGTCAACGGCTCCGGTCTGGAGCTGACCCTCGACTCGGACCTGCAGTACTACGTGCAGCAGCAGGTGCAGCAGGCCAAGGATCTCTCCGGCGCGGGCGCGGCCTCGGCGGTGGTGCTGGACGTGCACACCGGCCAGGTGCTGGCCATGGCCAACGACAACACCTTCAACCCCTCCCTGGACCCGGCCACCTGGGCCACCACCGACCTGGGCAACCCGTCGGTGCAGGAGGTGTTCGAGCCCGGCTCGGTGAACAAGATCGTCACCGCGGCCGCGGCCATCGAGTACGGCGTCACCAATCCCGATGAGGTGCTGGATGTTCCGGGCGCCATCAATATGGGCGGTGTCACCGTGCACGACGCCTGGGTGCACGGCAACGCGCCCTACACCACCACCGGCGTCTTCGGTAAGTCCTCGAACGTGGGCACGCTCATGCTGGCCCAGCGGGTCGGCGAGGACCGCTGGTACGACATGGTGAAGCGCTTCGGCATCGGCCAGCGCACCGGCGTCGGGCTGCCCGGCGAGAGCGCGGGCGTGCTGCCCTCGCGGGATCAGTGGTCGGGCTCCACCTTCGCCAACCTGCCCATCGGACAGGGCCTTTCGATGACGACCCTGCAGATGACCGCCATGTACCAGGCCATCGCCAACGACGGCGTGCGGATTCCGCCGCGCATCGTGAAGGCCCGTATCGCCCCGGACGGCGCCCGCACCGAGGAAGAGCCGCCCGACAGCGTCAAGGTGGTGAGCCCGCAGACCGCCCGCACGCTGCGGCAGATGTTCGAGTCGGTGGTGCAGAAGGATCCCAACGGCGGCAACCAGACCGGCACCGGCACTCAGGCCGCCATCGAGGGCTATCAGGTGGCGGGCAAGACCGGCACCGCCCAGCAGGTCGACCCGAAGTGCCACTGCTATTCGGCCGACCGCTACTGGATCACCTTCGCGGGCATGGCACCCGCCGACAATCCGCGCTACGTGATCGGCATGATGCTGGACGCGCCGGTGCGCAGTTCCGACGGCAGCGGCGGCGGCTCGGCCGCGCCGCTGTTCCACAGCATCGCCTCGTGGCTGCTGCAGCGGGATCGGATTCCGCCGTCGCCGCCCGCCAAACCGCTGGTTCTGCAGGCGAGTTAGAGCAGGGATCGGATGGTAGTGACGCATGCCGTGACCGAACTACGCCGTGCCGATCGCCCGGCGATCGAACACAGGTAACCTGACACGTCGATCCGGTCCGCCGGACCGTTCTTCTTGTATGACCGCCTTGATCGACAGCCATCGGAGAGGAGCTTCGTGCCCGCGCAGTCCAGCCAGCAGGTGCTTCGGCCCGCTGCCCCGGCAGTGACCAGCCTGCGCACGGTGGTGGAGCTCACGGGCGCGAGCAGCGCCGCGGGCCCGGAAGGTCTGGAGAACATCCAGGTCACCGGTATCGAGCAGCGCTCCAACGCGGTTCGCGCGGGCGACTTGTTCGCCGGTCTCGCCGGAGCGCACGCGCACGGCGCGCGTTTCGCCCACGACGCGGTGGAACGGGGCGCGGTCGCGGTCCTCACCGACGCGGCGGGCGCGGAGCTGATCGGCGAGATCGCGGTGCCCGTGCTGGTGCACGACGCGCCGCGGACCGTGCTCGGCGAGTTGTCGTCGGCCCTTTACGGTGACCCGTCACGCAAACTCCGCATCGTCGGCATCACCGGCACCTCCGGCAAGACCACCACCTCGTACCTGGTGGAGGCGGGACTCGCCGCGGCCGGGCTGCGCACCGCGCTCATCGGCACCATCGAGACCCGCATCGGCGGCGTCCGGGTGCCCTCGGCGCTGACCACCCCCGAGGCTCCGCAGCTGCACGCCATGTTCGCGCTCATGGTCGAGCAGGGCGTGGACGCGGTCGTGATGGAGGTGTCCAGTCACGCGCTGGCGCTGGGCCGGGTGGACGGGGTGAGCTTCGCGGTCGGCGGGTTCACCAACCTGTCCCAGGACCACCTCGACTTCCACGCTGATTTCGAGGACTACTTCGCCGCCAAGCGCCGCCTGTTCATCCCGGACGGTCCGGACTCGGCCGCCTCGCCGCGCCCGTCGGTGGCCGCGGCGGTGTCGGTGATCTGCGTCGACGATCAGTGGGGGCAGCGCCTGGCGGGCGAGATCCGCGACGACCTGGCGGGCTCGGTGGACCGGTTGCGTACGGTGTCCACCCGCGACGGCGTGGTCGCCGACTGGACGGCCGGTGCGGCGACGGCCGGCGCCGGCGGCACCCAGGAGTTCACCGCGTCGGGGCCGCATGTCAATGTGGATGTGCGCCTGCGGCTTCCGGGTGCGTACAACATCGCCAATGGACTGCTGGCGGTCGCGGTGTGCGCGGCGGCCGGGGTCGAAGCGGAGACCGCCGCCGCGGCGCTCGGCGCGGTCGACGTGCCGGGCCGGATGCAGCGGGTCGATGAGGGCCAGGAGTTTCTGGCCGTGGTGGATTACGCGCACAAGCCCGCCGCCATCGAATCGGTGGTGGCGACCTTGCGCACGTGGTTGGCCGAGCAGGGGACGGGACGTCTGGCGATAGTGGTGGGCGCGGGCGGTGATCGCGATGCCGGCAAGCGGCCCTTGATGGGTGCGGCGGCGGCGCGCGGCAGCGACCTGGCCATCATTACCGACGACAATCCGCGCAGCGAGGACCCGGCGGCCATTCGCGCCGCGGTGCTCGCCGGCGCCGAACAGGTGCCGGACGCGGAACGCGGTGAGGTCCGGGAGGTGGGGGACCGGGCGGACGCGATCGCCGCCGCCGTCGCTTGGGCGCAGCCCGGCGACGTGGTGCTGATCGCGGGCAAGGGACATGAGACAGGGCAGGAGATTTCAGGAGTGAAGCATCCGTTCGACGACCGCGAGGTACTCGCGGCCGCCCTGTCGGAAAAGACGAGGGACCTGACGCATTCATGATCGAGATGACTTTGCGGGAGATCGCGGAGGTCGTCGGCGGCACGCTGCACGACGCCCCGGACCCCGACGCCAGGGTCACCGGCTCGGCCGAGTTCGATTCGCGCCGAATCGGTTCCGGTGACCTGTTCCTGGCATTGCCGGGCGAGCGCGCCGACGGCCACGACTTCGCGGCGCGCGCCGTCGAGGCGGGTGCGGTCGCGGTGCTGGCCGCCCGGCCGGTCGGCGTGCCCGCCATCGTGGTGGAGCCCCGGCCCGGCAATACGCGCGCCATCGCGCTGGCCCACGACACCGACGGTTCCGGCGCCGCCGTGCTGGACGCGCTCGCCGCGCTGGCCCGGGCGAGCGTGGACCGCCTGGTCGCCGCGGGCAGCCTGACCGTCGTCGGCGTCACCGGCTCCTCCGGCAAGACCTCCACCAAGGATCTGATCGCCGCGGTGCTCGCGCCGCTGGGATCCGTTGTGGCCCCGCCCGGTTCGTTCAACAACGAGCTGGGCCACCCGTGGACCGCGCTACGCGCCGACGCGGACACCCGCTTCCTGGTCCTGGAGCTGTCCGCGCGGGGACCGGGACACATCAAGGCGCTCACCGAGATCGCCCCGCCCGGAATCGGCGTCGTGCTCAATGTCGGCACCGCGCACCTGGGCGAGTTCGGCAGCCGCGAGGTGATCGCGCAGGCCAAAGGTGAACTCGTCGAAGCGCTTCCGGCTTCCGGTCTCGCCGTGCTGAACCTCGACGATCACCTGGTGGCCAAGATGGCCGAGCGGACCCGCGCCCGCGTGGTCACCGTCGGCCAGGCCGCCAACGCCGATGTGCGCGCCTCGGATGTCCTACTCGACGAGCAGGCCCGCGCGCGATTCACCTTGCACGCCAACGGCGAATCCATCGACGTCCAGCTGGCCGTGCACGGTGAGCACCAGGTCGGCAACGCGCTTTCCGCGGCTGCTGTCGCCCTCGACCAGGGCGCGAGCCTGGCGACCATCGCGCAGGCGCTGTCCGGTGCGGCCGCCGTGTCGGCCCGCCGCATGGACGTGCGCACCCGCGCCGACGGCGTCACCGTCGTCAACGACTCCTACAACGCCAACCCGGATTCGGTGCGGGCCGCGCTCAAGGCACTGGTCACCATGTCCAAGGCGGGTACCGAGCCGCGCCCCAGCTGGGCGGTGCTCGGCGAAATGGGTGAGCTGGGCGAGGAATCCGTCCTCGAACACGACAAGATCGGCCGCCTGGTGGTGCGCCTCGACGTGGATCGCCTGATCGTCGTCGGCGCGGGCCGTCCGGTGCGCGCCCTGTTCCAGGGCGCGGTGCAGGAGGGTTCCTGGGGCGAGGAAGCCATTCACGTACCCGATATCGAAGCTGCCATCGCGCTGCTGGACGAGGAGCTCGAACCCGGCGCCGTGGTGCTGGTGAAGGCCTCCAAATCCGTTGGCCTGTGGACTGTCGCCGAGCATTTGATCGGTGCGGGCGAGGAGGCCACCCGATGACCCAGATTCTGTTGTCGGCGGCCATCGCGCTGGCCGTCTCCATCCTGCTGACCCCCGTGGTGATCCGCTATTTCGCCAAACAGGGCTTCGGACAGGAGATCCGGGTCGACGGCCCGGAGAGCCACAAGGCCAAGCGCGGCACCCCCACCATGGGCGGCGTCGCCATCATCATCGGCATGTGGGCCGGTTACCTGGGCTCGCACCTGATCTCGATGACCTACGGCGAACCGGGGCCCTCGGCCTCGGGCCTGCTGGTCATGGGCCTGGCCACCGCGCTGGGCTTCGTCGGCTTCCTCGACGACCTGATCAAGCTGCGCAAGCAGCGCAATCTGGGGCTGACGGCGGCCGGCAAGTACATCGGCCAGCTCACCTCGGCGGTCGTGTTCGGCGTGCTGGCACTGCAATTCCGCAACATGCACGGCCTCACGCCCGGCGACAAGCACCTGTCCTACACCCGCGACATCAATACGGTGACGCTGTGGCTGCCGTTCTTCCTGGCGTTCGTGTGCCTGATCGTGGTGGCCTGGTCCAACGCGGTCAACCTGACCGACGGCCTGGACGGTCTGGCCGCGGGCTCGATGAGTCTCGTGCTGGGCGCGTACATGATCATCACCTTCTGGCAGTGGCGCAATTCCTGTGCCTCGCACGCGGTCGCGGGCTGCTACCAGGTCCGTGATCCACTGGATCTGGCACTGGTGTGCGCCGCGGGCGGCGCGGCCTGCATCGGCTTCCTGTGGTGGAATGCCGCGCCCGCCAAGATCTTCATGGGCGACACCGGTTCGCTGATGCTGGGCGGGCTGCTCGCGGGCCTGTCCATCACGACCCGTACCGAGCTGCTCATGGTCGTGATCGGCGCGCTGTTCGTGGCCGAGACCGCCTCGGTGGTGCTGCAGGTGGCGGTCTTCCGCACCACCCGCAACCGACTGTTCAAGATGGCACCGTTCCATCACCACTTCGAGCTGAGCGGGTGGGCCGAGACCTCGGTGATCATCCGGTTCTGGTTGCTGGCCGGTATGGCCTCGGCGATCGGACTGGGCCTGTTCTACAGCGAATACCTCTCTGCGGCAGGGTGAGTGAGCAATGTCCGAACATTCTCCGAGGGTCCTGCGTTCACCGGGGCCCATGCTGGAATTCCTGCGCGGCCGTGATGTGCTGGTGGCCGGTTGGGGCGTCTCCGGGCGCTCGCTGATCGAGCCGCTCCAGGACATCGGCGCGCGCCCGATCGTCACCGACGGCGGGGAGAAGGCGCTGGCTGAGGCCGCCGAACTCGGCCTGGAAACCGCCACCGCCGCCGATCTGCTGCAACCCGATGCGCTGCAACGCTTCGCGCTGGTGATCACCAGCCCGGGCTGGCGGCCGGATTCGCCGGTGCTGGCGTCCGCCGTCACCGAGGGCATCCCCGTCTGGGGCGATGTCGAGTTCGCCTGGTGGGTGGATCAGGCTCGCATCTACGGGCCGGTGCGCAAATGGCTGGTGATCACCGGCACCAACGGCAAGACCACCACCACCCAGATGACGCACTCGATTCTGCGTGCCGCCGGGATCGCCTCGGTGGCCTGCGGCAATATCGGCCTGCCCATCCTGGACGCGCTGCGCCGCAGTCCCGGTCCGCAGATCCTCGCGGTGGAACTGTCCTCGTTCCAGCTGCACTGGGCCCCGTCGGTGCGCCCGGAGGCGGGCGTGGTGCTGAATGTGGCCGAGGATCACCTGGATTGGCACGGCGGCCTGGACGCCTACGCCGCGGCCAAGGCCCGCGCGCTGACGGGACGGGTCGGCGTGGTCGGCCTGGACGACGCGGTCGCCGCGTCGCTGGCGCGAAAGTCCAAGGCGCGCCGCACCGTCGGCTTCCGCATCGGCGTGCCCGCCGACGGTGAACTCGGCGTGGTGGACGGCAAACTGCTCGATCGCGCCTTCACCAAGGCCGCCATCCTGGCCGAGGTCGGCGACATCAGCCCGCAGGGTCCCGCCGGGGTGGCCGACGCGCTGGCCGCGGCCGCGCTCACCCGATCCATCGATGTGGCACCGCAGTTCGTGAAGGAGGGCCTGCAGGAGCACAAGGTCGGCCCCCACCGGGCCGCGCACGTGCGAGAGCTGGCGGGCGTCGAGTTCGTCGACGACTCCAAGGCCACCAACCCGCATGCCGCGCGCTCCTCGATCCTGGCCCACCCCGGCGTGGTGTGGGTGGCGGGCGGTCAGCTCAAGGGCGCGGGCGTCGAGGACCTCATCGAGGAGTGCCGCGAACACCTGGTCGCGGCCGTGCTGTTCGGGCAGGACGCGGCCGTGATCGCCGCCGCACTCGCGCGACACGCCCCGGATGTCCCGGTCGTGGAGCTGAACTCGGGGGACGATGCTCGGATGGGTGACCCCTTCACCGAGATCGAACCCGACGCGGTGATGGCGCGCGCGGTGCGCGTGGCGGCCGGATTCGCCCATCGCGGCGATACCGTCCTGCTGGCCCCGGCCGCGGCGTCCCTGGACATGTTCGCCGACTACACGCACCGCGGACGGAGTTTCGCGGCCGCCGTGCAGGCCCTGGACGAGAAGGACATCGGGAGAACCGAATGACGACGACGGCGCCGCGGCGGGCCGGGACCGCTGCCCAGCGCATGCGAACCGGATGGTTCGGGGCCTGGCTGGCCCGCCCGCTGGCGTCGTTCCACCTCGTCGTCGCCATCGCGGTACTGCTCACCGTGCTCGGCCTGGTCATGGTGCTCTCGGCCTCCAGCGTGGAGTCCTATGCCGATGGCAAATCGGCGTATTCGCTGTTCATCCAGCAGACCATGTTCGCCGGGCTGGGCGCGGTGCTGTTCTACATCGCGCTGCGCGTCCCCATGCGGGTGATGCGGCGGCTGTCGTTCCCGGTCTTCGCGCTCTCGGTGGTGCTGCTGGTACTGGTGCTGATCCCGGGCATCGGCACCGAGGTACAGGGCTCGCGGCGCTGGTTCGACCTCGGCGTCGTATCGGTGCAGCCGTCGGAGATCGTGAAAATCACACTGGTGGTGTGGGGTTCGCACCTGCTGGCCTCCCGACAGACCGAAAAGGCCGGGTACAAGGACATTCTCATGCCGCTGGTGCCCGCGGGCCTGCTGGCGTGTTTCCTGGTCGTGCTGGAACCCAACCTGTCGACCACCATCGCGCTGGGCATCGTGCTCACCTCGCTGCTGTGGTTCGGCGGGCTGCCGCTGCGCATGTTCGTGACCATCGCGGTGTCGGGCGGGGTGGCGGCGAGCATCCTCGCGCTCTCGGCCGGCTACCGCTCCGACCGCATGCGCGCGTTCTTCAGCCCGGGCTCCGACCCGCAGGGCATCGGCTATCAGGCCCGGCAGGCCATGTATTCCCTTGCCGACGGCGGGATCTGGGGTCGCGGGCTGGGGCAGTCGCGGGCCAAGTGGAGCTATCTGCCCAACGCGCACAACGACTTCATCTTCGCCATCATCGGCGAGGAGCTCGGATTCCTCGGCTGCGCGCTGGTGCTGGGGCTGTTCGCGCTGTTCGTCTACACCGGGCTGCGCATCGCCACCCGATCGGTGGACCCGTTCATCCGCCTGCTGACCGCCTCGGCCACCACCTGGATCACCGGCCAGGCCCTGATCAATGTCGGCTATGTCGTGGGTTTGCTGCCGGTCACCGGTCTGCAGCTGCCGCTGGTGTCGGCGGGTGGCTCGTCCGCCAGCCCCGGCACCCCGCGCAGGGTCACCGCGACATCGATCGAGGTGCCGCTCGGCCCGGTGGTGAACAGCCGGTCCAAGCGGTCGATCAGCTCCGACAGATTCGCCTGCGCCGCCGCCGGATCCGGGACCATGGCCGCCATCGCCGACAGCAGCGGTGCGAACATGTCGGCGGCCGAACCGAAGTAGGTGCCCAGGGCGTCGGCCAGCGATCCGACGGCGGGGAAGGTCTGGTTGGCGATCATGTTGACCGAGGCGTCGTATTTGGCGCGATCATTCACGAACACCTCGATATTCATGATGGTGTCGAAGAGTTTGAAGGTCGACGAACTGAAATCGCCGAAGCCGCGCAGGAACGACCCGTACTGGTCGATCAGGAACGACGAGGCGTAGCGCTGCGTCTCCGACACCGTGCGCGCCACGGTGACCACCGCCCGCAGCAGCGGCGCGAACGCCCGCAGGTCCGAACTGAACTGGGTGAGCAGGGCGGTGAGCTTCGGGGTGAGCACCTGCGTCGACGTGTCGGTGAGGCTGCGCAGCAGCGCGCCCATGGTGACATCGTCCACGCGCCCGCCCAGATCGATGACCATGCCCGAGCGCAGCGGCGTGCCGCCGGTGCCGGGGCGCACGGTGACGGCGCTGATGCCGAAGAGATTCTCCGGGGCGTAGTCGACGGTGAGCGCGTCGGTCAGCTCGGCGGTCTGGGTGCGGTCGAGATCCAGGCTCAGCAGCTGCCGTCCCTGATCGACCGGTTGCACCGCGGTGATGCGGCCCACCGCCACCCCGTCCAGCCGCACCGTCGTGCCCGGCACGATGCCGTCACCGATCTCGCTGGTGCGCAACTGGATTCGCACCCGGTCGGGGACCGGGGCGTGCGAGTAGGCGTACCACGCCACCACCAGCGCCGCGATCAACGCCACCACCACGACGCCCAGCACGCGTGCGCCGAGGCGGCTCACCGTCACCCCGGGAATCGAATAGTTCGGCATACCCTCACCCCGGGAATTCGATCGCGGAATTGACGCCCCACAGCAGCAGCGTCAGCACCATGTCCAGCGCGATGATGGCGACGAAACTGGCCCGCACCGCGCGGCCCGACGCTATGCCCACGCCTTCCGGGCCGCCGCTGGCGAAGAAGCCGTAATAGCAGTGGATGAGAATCACCGCGACCCCGAAGACCAGAATCTTGACCACCGCCGCGAAAATGTCGTAGCCGCTGGCGAATTGGGCGAAATAGTGACCGTAGATACCGCTGGCCTGACCGTGCAGCAGCACCACCACGGTCGAGCACGACAGGTAGGTCAGGATCAGCGCGATCAGGAAGGTCGGCACGATGGCGACCGCCCCGGCGATGATGCGGGTGGTCACCACGAACGGCACCGAGCGCAGGCCGAGGGATTCCAGTGCGTCGATCTCCTCGGAGATGCGCATGGCCCCGATCTCGGCGGTCATCCGGCAGCCCGCCTGCGCGGCGAACCCGATGGCCGCCGCGATCGGCGCCAGCTCCCGGGTGTTCGCGAACGCCGACACTACGCCGGTGGCCGAACCCAGCCCGATCAGATCCAGCGCCGCGAACGCCTGGATGCCGACGCCCGCGCCGATCGCCAGCCCGAGCACCACCAGCATGGGCACGGTGCCGCCGCCGACGATCAACGACCCACGGCCCCAGGTCATATCGGTGATGGTCCGCAGGGTCTGGCCGCGGTAGCGGCGCAGCGTCAGCGGGATTCCCGCCAGGGCCTGCCATGCGAAACCGAGCATGAACCCGGCCGTCTCCAGCGGCGCCAGCACCGCACCCGGGTCACGCGCCGTGCGAGGCACGAGGCGGAATCCCTTGGGGGTGTACGGAGTCGGCGGCATCAGGCCACCCGCATGGGCAGGAACATCGTCACCACCTGGGTGATCACCAGATTGGCCACGATGATCGCGGCCACCGACAACACCACCGCCGCGTTCACGCCATCGGCGACACCGCGCGGCCCGCCGCGCGCCTCCAGCCCGCGCTGGCAGGCGACGATCACCACCAGAAACCCGAAAAGCAGTGCCTTGCCGAGCGAAATCCAGACATCGTCGAGCACGGTGAACGCGCCGAAGGTGGCCCAGTAGCTGCCCGGGGTCACATTCTGCGCGGCGATCGCCACGAAGTATCCGGCGACCACGCCGACGAAGATGATCAGAATATTGAGCAGCGGTGCGACCAGCAGCATGGCCGCCACGCGGGGAATCACCAGGCGGTGCACGGGATCGATGCCCATCACGCGTAGCGCGTCGATCTCTTCGCGGACGGTGCGTGCGCCGAGGTCGGAGGCGATGGCGGAGGCGCCCGCGCCGCCGAGTAGCAGTCCGGTGGCGATGGGTGCGCCTTGTTGGATGACGCCGAGCCCGCCCGCCGCGCCGATGAGTGAGTCCGCCCCGAGTTGGTGGATGAGGTTGCCGACCTGGACCGAGACCACGACCCCGAACGGCACCGCCATCAGAATGGCGGGCAAGGTGGTGACGGTGATGAGATACCAAGCCTGATACAGCATTTCGCGCCACTGGAACTTGCGTGCGAGCACATCGGCGACGCCGCCGCACACCGACTCCAGGCCCAGGGACACCGTGCGCCCGAAGGTGCGCAGGCTCCCGAGCGCCACGTCGGAGAAGTTCTGCCGGACGATCGCGAGTGCGCTCGGCGTTTCGGAACGCCGCACCGCTGGAACAGGTTTCATTGATACCTCCTCCCTATCGCGCACCCCACTTCACGATCTCACTTCGCCCATCGCCGCGAGCGAAAACGCTCAGCTGTGGCGACAACTGCTCAGCGGTGGCGAGTCCTGCTCGGCCGTCGCGAGATCCGCCCGCCCCCGCCGAGCGCCGCGGGGGACACCGCGCGGCGTGTGCCATGCTGGATGGCGAGCACGGGTAGTTGATGTGATCGCCCGGCTCGCAACAGAAAGCAAAACAAAAAGTATGTCGCAAGGCAGTGTGAAGTGGTTCGACGGCGAAAAGGGCTTCGGTTTCATCGCGCAGGACGGCGGCGGGCCCGACCTTTTCGTTCATTACTCCGAGATTTCCGGCAGCGGCTTCAAGACCCTCGAAGAGGGCCAGCGAGTCGAGTTCGAAATCGGTGAGGGCCGTAAGGGCCCGCAGGCCCAGAGCGTTCGCGCCCTCTGAGAGCCGGTCGAACGGAACCCGCGCCACCCGGCGCGGGTTCCGTGCTTTCCGGGGCTGACAACCCGCTTCCACCTGCGGTGTGGGGCGGATCACTGCAGGGTTGCCCGCCTGCGCCCGCGTGTGTTTCTCGGTAGGCTGATCAACTGGCAGGGCGAGTGCGGGTTTTTCTGTGGGGACAGTTGATCAGTGGTGGGGAGGAAGCGTGTCGATGCAGTCCGAGAACACCGAAGCACGGCAAGCCGGGAACACCGAAACACGGCAAATCGGGAACACCGAGGCGCGGCCGGTCGGGAACCCCGAGGCACGCCAGAGCGAGAACATCGACGCCCGCCCGGAATGGGCACCCCTGACCGTTGATCTGGACCGGCCCAGCGCCGCGCGGGTGTGGGACTACTTCCTGGGCGGCTCGCACAACTTCCAGGTCGATCGCGCCTTCGCCCGCGAGATCATGACCCAGATGCCGAACGCGCCCGTGGTGGCCCGCGAGAATCGCGCCTTCCTGCGCCGGGTGGTCCGCTTCCTCAGCGAGCAGGGCATCACCCAGTTCGTGGACATCGGATCCGGCATCCCCACGGTCGGCAATGTGCACGAGGCCGCGCGCGCCATCCGGCCCGGCGCGCGAGTGGTGTACGTGGACAATGATCCGGTCGCCGTCACCCACGGCCGCGCGCTGCTGCAGGACGATCCGGACACCTTGGTGCTCGAAGGCGATCTGCGCAGGCCCGCCGAATTCCTCGCGCCCGGTGGCGCGGATCAGATCATCGATTTCACCCGGCCGGTCGCGGTGCTGCTGCTCGCGGTCCTGCATTTCGTCCCCGACACCGACGATCCGCACGCGATCATCGCGGGAATCCGCGAGCGGCTGGCCCCCGGCAGCTACCTCGTCATCGTGCACGCCAGTGCCGAAGCCGAGGCCCACCACGCCGTGGAGGACATGTACCGGCGCACCCCGAACCCGGTCATCATGCGGCCGCGCGAGGAAATCCTGCGCATGTTCGACGGATTCGAGCTGGTCGAACCGGGATTGATCGGGCCCTCCGAGTGGCAGCCCGACCCACCGGGCACCCCGGCGCACCTACGCAGCCCCGGCTACGCGGGCGTGGGGCGACTGTGATGACCATGCGGCCGGTGGGCCTGACGCGGTCGGGATCCCCCGACCGCGAGCATGCCCTCCGCCGAGCCGCCGCCGAGTACCTGCGCCTGCTGGCCGCCTCCGGGTACCACCCGACCGATCCCGCGCTGACCACCGAACGCACCACCGAGTTCCTGCGCCAGCTCGACCGAATCAGCCACGAGCGCACCGAGAACGCAGCCGCGGCAAGGATTCTCGGCGCCGAACTGGCCACCGGCGTGCCCGGGCTGCCCACCAGCTCGCGCTTCGTCGGCCCGCTGGCCACTGCGGTCTTGCTGGCCGCGCCGGCCGAGGCCGCCGACACCTGGGCGCTGCACGCCGGGCACGCGGTCGGCGGATACGCCGAGGCGCTGGCCGAACGCGCGCTCGGCGAACACGAGACGATCCTGCGGGCCGCCGTCGCCGCCCGCGAACACCGGATCAGCGAGCTGCAGGACCGGCTGCATCACGCCGCCACCCATGATCGGCTCACCGCCCTGCCCAATCGGTCCATGCTCGAGGCGCATTGCGCCGAGTCGTTGTCCGGGCCGGGGCCCATGGCGATTCTGGTGGTCGATCTGGACGGCTTCAAACAGATCAACGATCGGCACGGCCACCGCGTCGGTGACGAACTGCTCGTCGCCGTCGCCGATCGGCTGCGCGCGGTGACCGGGCCCGAGGATTGCGTATGCCGTTACGGCGGCGACGAATTCGTCATCGCCCTCACCGGCGGGGACGACGCGGCGCACGCCGTCGCCGACCGCATCCTCACCGATATCGCCCAACCGTTCCAGCTCTCGACGGGGGAGGTGCAGATCCGGGCCAGCGTCGGGATCGCGACCACCGCGGCGGGCAACCGCGACGCCCCGAGCCTGATCCACACCGCGGATCGGGCCATGTACACCGCGAAATCCGGTGGCGGGCACCGGCATCACACCGAGCACTGATGCAGGAATGGCGAGGGATCGGCGAAGATTCTACGGGCGTGCAGCTTTTCGGGATCAATGTCTCCGAACGGAGTCTGAAATGTCTAAGTTTCACTACGCTTCGCGCCCATGATCCAAAACACTCGTCGTGCCGGATTCGTCGCCATCGCCCTCGCCGCCCTCCTGGTCGGAGCCGCCGGACCGGCGCTCGCCGACACCCCCTCCGGCTCCTCCACCACCGGTTCCTCCAGCCTCAGCTCCAGCGCCATCACCACGCCGCTGGGCAACTTCTGGACCCAGATCGTCAACACCGTCGGTGTGGCGCTGGGATCCTCCGCGCCCACCCACTGACCCCGCCTCCGGCAGCGGCCTGCCGCGCACCGTACAGCGTTGCGCGGCAGGCTTTTCCGCATTCGGCGGACGACCTCATTCAGCGGACGACATCGAAAACGTTCTTCTGCAAGCCGTTCGCGTAGACCGCGGACTCGACCAGCCGCAACTGCTGCGCATCCTTGTCGGCGTCGCTGAACAGGCGCTTGCCCGCGCCCAGCAGCAGCGGGTACACCAGCAGGTGGTAGCGGTCGATCAGGCCCGCGTCGGACAGGCTCCGGTTCAGCGACGCGCTGCCGTGCACGATGATCGGGCCGCCCTCGGTTTCCTTCAGGGCGGCGACGTCATCGAGGGAACGCAGGATCGTGGTCTCGCCCCAATTCGACACCAGATCCGCTTCTTTGAGGGTGTTGGAGACCACGTACTTGGCCGCTCGCCATCGCCCGGCCCGATCTTCGAATCACCCTGGTGGAGCCGCTGCTGCGCCGGACCGTCTTCCTGGCCGAGTTCGTGGCGGCGGC
>NZ_JBSGBY010000085.1:0-19196 GCF_053601505.1 Nocardia sp. NPDC004722 | reverse complement strand
CGCGCAGGACCGCCGCGCCCGCATGCTCGCCGGTGAGGAGCAGTACCTGCTCCCGCGCGACAAGGGTCCGGTCAAGGGGTATGTGCGTGACATCGTGGACGCGCGCCGCAATCTGCTGGGGCTGTTCATGCCGCTGGCGCTGGTGTTGATCGTCAGCATGATCCTCTCGCCCGCGCTGCAGGCGCTGGTGACGCTGGCCATGCTGGTGATGATGCTGTTCATGATCATCGAGGGCGTGGTGCTGGGCCGCATGGTGAACAAGCGGGTCCGGGAGCGCTACCCGGACACCGCCGATTCCTCGTTCTCGCTGGGCTGGTACGCCTTCGTGCGCGCCTCGCAGGTGCGCCGCATGCGTGCGCCGAAGCCGCGGGTGAGCGCGGGCGACGCGGTCTGAAAACTGCCCGGCCGTCCTCGTCGACGGCCGGAGGATTTCCCCTGAGGGGCGGCTTCGGCCGCCCCTCAGTTGTGTTCACGGTAGGTCGACATCGCGCGGATCTCGAGGGCGACGCGATCGCGGTCGCGGTCGATGGCAGTACCGGAACCGGCCAGGCCCCAGCTGTCCTCGCGGTGGAACGGGACGGCCCGGCCGGCCGCGGCGAGCAGGGCGATGAATCGACGGAACATGGTGACTGCTTCGTGGGTGCCGGTCGTGGTCTGGAAGTGGCCGTGTCCGGAGGTGATGGTGGTCATGCGTGGGCCTCGCCCTCATCGATGTGATCGGTGGTGTCCCCGGCCATGAAGCCGAAGGTGAGAGTGCCGAGGGCCGCCATGGCGGATCCGGCTGCGACGATTGCGGACAGTGCTTGCATGGCAGTAAGTTTTCTATAGAGAACATACCGCCAACAGTGGCAGTTCTGACATAGTTCGCAAATATTCGGCCAGATGGGATCGGAACATGCTCTCGAAGGTCGCCGTGGTCCTCAACGACCACCTCGCCATGTTCGAATTCGGCGTCGTCTGTGAGGTTTTCGGCCTCGACCGCACCGCCGACGGATTGCCCGGCTTCGACTTCCGGGTCTGCGGTGTGCAACCAGGGAAACCGCTGGTCTCCAGCTCACCGGGCATCCAGGTGACGCCGCAGTACGGGCTCGAAGAGCTGCGCGACGCGGATCTGGTTGCCGTCCCGGCGTTTCCGATCTTCGCCGACAACCCCATCGACCAGAGCATGATCGACGCCGTGCGCGACGCCGCCGATCGCGGGGCCACCGTGCTCACGGTGTGCTCGGGCGCGTTCCTCGCGGGCGAGGCCGGGCTGCTCGACGGGCGCAAATGCACCACCCACTGGCGGTATGTCGACCTGCTGGCCGAGAAGTTCCCGCAGGCCACCGTCGACCCGGACGTGCTGTTCGTGGACGCGGGCAACCTGATCACCAGCGCGGGCACCGCGGCCGGGATCGACGCCTCCCTGCACTTGGTGCGGCGCGAGCTGGGCAGCTCCGTCGCCAATGCCATCGCGCGGCGCATGGTGGTGCCGCCGCAACGTGACGGCGGGCAGCGGCAGTTCATCGAACGGCCCGTCGTGGACTGCGATTCCGACAGCCTCAGCGAAACCCTGCACTGGATGGGCGAGCATCTCGAGATGCCGCACACGGTCGAATCGCTGGCCGCGCGCTCGGCCATGTCCACCCGGACCTTCGCGCGCCGCTTCGCCGCGGAAACCGGGACGACACCGGTGAAATGGCTGACCGGGCAGCGGGTGCTGCTGGCCAAACAGCTGCTCGAGGACACCGACCTGGATCTCGAATCCCTGGCGCACCGTTGCGGATTCGGTTCCGGGGCGCTGTTGCGGCACCACTTCCAGCGAGTGGTCGGTATCGCGCCCGTCGAATACCGCCGTCGCTTCGGAGTGAAGGTTTCCTGACCGGATACGATGCCGACCCATGCGGTGGGGAGTGATGATCGCGGCGGTGCCGCTGGTGTTGTTGGTGGCCGGGACGACGGCCGGATGCAAGGATCCGCGCAATGCGGACGGTCAGTGCATCGTGGGCGGTGAGACGACCAATCACGACAAGGTGGTGTCGTGTTCGAAGCCGCACGACGGGAAGATCGTGGCGAGCGTGAGCGATAAGTCCGCGTGCCCGTCGGGGACCGACTGGTCCTACACGGCCCGGGACCTGAAGGTCGAGTGCGTGCACAACGAGAAGAACTACTGACCCGGGGTCGCTCGACGCCGATCGTCGTGCCTACTCGGCCGGAGCGCAGGTGTAATTGATACCGTGCTGACGTGTCGCACACTGCTCAGACAACCGATCGGCCGTTGCGGACCCTGGTGCTCGGTGGCGCCCGGTCCGGGAAGTCGGCCTTCGCGGAACAGCTAGTCGCGTCGGAGGCGGTGCGATACATCGCCACCGCGATCGCCGATCCCGCCGATATCGACTTCGCCGAACGCATTGCGGCGCATCGGGCCCGGCGGCCCGCGGACTGGACCATCGTCGAGGGTGACCCGGTCGCCGCGCTGGCTGACACCGCGCATTCGGCCACCGCAGGCGCGGGTTCGGACACCGCGCCCGCTGGTTCGGCCGGTGCGCCCGCGGGGTCAGAAACCGCATCCGCGACCCTCGTCGATGACCTCGGCACCTGGCTGACCGCGCGGCTGGATGCCCGCGCCGCTTGGGAATCCCCGCGCGGCACCGTCGCCCCCGACATCGACGCCCTGGTCTCCGCCGTCTCCGCCTACGAGCATCGCCTGATCATCGTCAGCCCCGAGGTCGGCCTCGGCGTCATCCCCGCCACCGCCTCCGGCCGCCTGTTCCGCGACGAGATCGGCACCCTCAACCAGCGCCTCGCCGCCGTCTGCGACGAAGTCTTCCTCGTCGTCGCCGGTCAGGCCGTCCGTGTCAAGCCCGACCGCGCCACCGCCTCGGCCGCCGCCCTCTCCGACGCCGCCGCGACCACAACCTCGGCCGCCGCGGTGGCAGCTGCGCCGGATCAGGCTGCCGCGCAGGCAACTTCGGCAGGCGGAGCGGGTGCCGAGACCTCGGTTGCCGCAGCCTCGGCTGGTCCGGGCGAGCAGGGGGCGTCGGCCGGCGTGATCGGCTCCGATGCCGCTGCGGGCGTTGCGGATTCGACGGTGGCGGCTGAGAAGCCGGTGTTGAGCAAGCCGGTTCGGATTTCGTTCGGGACGGTGCCGGGGCCGGATGCGGTGGTGCGGGCCGCGGCTGAGGCTCGGCAGTTGCAGTTGACCAAGCCCGGTGGGGCGCTGGGGCGGTTGGAGAAGTTGGCCAACTGGGTGGCGGCTTGTCAGGGGGAGTGCCCGCCGAAGCAGTTCGAGCGGGCTCGGGTTGTCGTGTTCGCCGGTGATCATGGTGTTGCGCAGCATGGGGTTTCGGCGTATCCGAGTGAGGTGACCGGGCAGATGGTCGCCAACTTCCTGCACGGTGGCGCGGCGGTGAATGTGCTGGCGCGGCTCGCGGACGCGACCGTGCGCGTGGAGGACATCGCGGTGGCGGGGGATACCGCGCCGGAGATCTCGCGGCACAAGGTGCGGCGCTCCAGCGGGTCCATCGATCGGGAGGATGCGCTCAGTGAGGCCGAGGTGCAGGCGGCGCTGACCGCCGGAGCCACCATCGCCGACGAGGAAATCGATTCCGGCGCAGACCTTCTCATCGCCGGGGACATGGGCATCGGCAATACGACGCCCGCCACCGTCCTGATCGCGGCCATCACCGACACCGAGCCGGTGGTCGCGGTCGGCCGCGGCACCGGCGTCGACGACGCGGGCTGGATCCGCAAGACCGCCGCCATCCGCGACGCCATGTGGCGGGCGCGGCCCGTGGTCAAGGACCCGGTTGCCTTGCTGCGCACCGTATCCGGCGCGGACTTCGCCGCCATGGCCGGGTTCCTTGCCCGCGCCGCCGCCCGCCGCACCCCGGTCATTCTCGACGGCGTCGTGGTGACCGCCGCGGCCCTCGTCGCCGACCAGCTCTCCCCGGGCTCCCGCGCCTGGTGGGTCGCGGGCCACCGCTCCAGCGAACCCTCCCACACCATCGCCCTGCAGCGCCTCGATCTGGAACCTCTCGTCGACATGGGCATGCGCCTGGGCGAAGGTTCCGGCGCGGTCGCCGCCCTCCCGCTGCTGCGTGCCGCAGTGGCTACCCTCGCCGAAATGGCCACCTTCGCCGAGGCCGGAGTCAGCACCGCCGACGCCGAAACCCCCGGTGCGTAGTCTGCCGCCGATCGCGCCACCACTTCTCGTACTGCGAGATGTGGTGGCGCACTACGTCGTCGGGCATCCGATGGCACGCCGAAATGCGTTGGGGCCTGGGTCTGCCCGGCGGAAGGCCGAGGTGAGTCGTTACGGCCAGCGGGCCGCTACAGACTGCCCGCCGCCGTACGAATTCGGCTCGATGCCGAGGGTGGTTGCGGATGGCTCGGTTGTGGGTATCGGGGTCCGGGCGTGAGCGGGGTTCGGCTGGCGTTGTCGTGGCTGACCGTGTTGCCGGTGCGGGGGCCTGAGCAGGTGGATCGGGCGGTGGCGGGGCGGGCGATTGCGTGGGCGCCGCTGGTCGGGGTGTTGCTCGGGGCCGGGGCTGCCGGATTGATGTGGGGGATGGGGGAATTGGGGGCGTCGGGGCTGTTGGCTGGGTTCATCGCCGTGGCCGGGCTGGCATTGATTACCCGGGGGATGCATATCGACGGGCTGGCCGACACGATGGATGGGCTCGGGAGTTATGGGCCACCGGAGCGGGCCCGGGAGATCATGAAGAGTGGTGGGGCCGGGCCGTTCGGAGTGGCGGCACTGGTGTTCGGTGTTGCGGTGCAGGCGGTTTCGTTCGCTGCGCTGGCCGAGGCGGGGCAGTGGGCGGCGGTGGTGCTCGCGGTGGCGGTGGGGCGGGTTGCCGTGGTGGTGGCCTGTCGGCGGGGGATCGAGGCGGCTCCCGGGGCCGGGTTCGGTGCGCTGGTGGCGGGGACACAGGGGCACGTCGTCGTGCTGGTCTGGGCCGCAATCGCCGGTGCGGCTTCGGTATTCGCGACCGGAAACCTCTGGCAGGGGCCGGTGGCGGTGGTCCTCGCACTGGGCGCGGCCATGGTGCTGGGGCGGCATTGCGTGCGGCGGTTCGGCGGGCTCAACGGTGATGTGCTCGGTGCCGCACTGGAATTGAGCGTCACGGTTGCGGCCGTGGTGCTGTCGCTCGCCCGCTAGCCGGGTGTTGTCGCTCGCCCGCTAGCCCGGTGCTGTCGCTGGCTTGACCGGGGCGCTGTCCCTGGGCGGTCGAGTTTCCGCTGCGTCGTGGTTTCTGATTCGGGCTGCGCCCGCCGGAGCATTTCCGGTGGCGCGCCGGGCGCGTAACAGATCGTTTGCCGGTGCAATCCGACCGACCAGTGGTCGCGAATACACCGTGGATCGCATCTGCCCTGGCCCGGAAATGGAGTCGCGGAATGCTCGGAGTTCTGTTGCAGCTGGGTGTGCTCGTGCTGTTCGCGGTGGTCGCGGTGGGGGTGTTCCTGATCGGGGATCGGCTGCGGCCGAAGTCCTGGCAGCACGGGGACGATTCGGGGGCCGGTCACATGATGCTCGACATGGTCAATATGTTCTTCGCGGCCATCGTGGCCTTCGTGGTGGTGATCCTGTGGCAGCAGTACGACACCTCGCACGATCACACGGTGACGGAGGGCAAGGCGCTGGTGAGCGTCTACGAGACCGCCAATGACATGCCCGCACAGGACCGCAAGCAGATCCAGGGGCTGGTGAAGGACTACACCAAGCAGGTCATCGGCGACGAGTGGCAGGTCATGGACAAGCACCGGCGGCTGAGCCCGGCCGCCCAGGCCACCCTCGACGATCTGCGCGACGCGGTGTCGGCGGTACCGGCCACCGACGCCGATGCCAAATCGACCCAGGACAAGGCGATGACCGGCGTCGACGCCATCGCCGAGGCGCGCTACGACCGCGGCCTGGACGCGGGCTACCGGCTGCCCAGCTTCCTCTACATCGCCCTGTGGTTCGCCACCGTCATGCTGCTGTTCGGCACCGTGTTCTCCGGCGTGGTGGTGACCAAGAAGAGCATCGTGATGACCGGCCTGTTCGGTGTGGTCCTCGGCGCGGTCATCGTCGCCATCTACCAACTGGATCAACCGTTCTCGGGCGGCAACCACGTTTCCAAGGACGCCTACGAACTGGCGCTGTCCCGGTTCGAGCACATCACGTCCGCCGAACCGGCGGCCGGCGCCAACCCGCGCTGAACCATCCGCACACGGCCTTCGGAGGCAGCATGAACCGGACTCGTAGGGCGGCACGGGGATTCGCGGCGGTCACGGCGGTGCCGCTGGCCGCCGCCCTGCTCACCGTGCGGCCCGAAGTGGCGCAGGCCGATCCGGGACTACCCGGGTTGCCGCCCATCGGTGAAATCCTCAGCGGCAGCGCCGGATCCGATGCGGCGGGTCCGATCGACGCGCCCACCGGCAGCGGGCTCGGACTGGGGACCGGCAGCAGTTACAGCGGCTCCGGGGCGGGCGGCGGCGTGTCCTCGGGCAGTGCGCTCGGGATGCCACCGAATCCGGTGGCCGGTCCGCCTGCCGGGGGTGTGCTGAGCACCGGCAGTGCTGCGACGGGCAGCGCCGCGATCGGTAGCGGGGCCACGGCGGGCACGACAGGGTTGATGCTGCCGAACCGCAATTCCCGTATCGCACAGGATCACTCGCCGGCTCCAGAGCGGCCGGTCGAGGTGGCCGCCGCACCCAACACCCTCGGCGGACTCGCCGGATTGGACTCGGGCAGCGTCGCGACCGCCTGTGCGGGCAGTGCCGTGGTCGGCAGTGCCGCACTGGGTTTGGGGATTCTCACCGGCAGCGGAATGGGGTCCGGCCTGATCGGGCCAGGCTTCATCCCCGGCTCCAGCGGGCTGGTCGGTCCCGGCTCCGCGGGGGCGGGCAGCGTGGTGGTGGGCAGCGCGGTGACCGGAAGTGCCCTGCTCACCTGTCTGCTGCTCCTGCCCATCCCCGTGCAGGAACCCTTTGTGCCCCTGGAGATCCCACACGCTCCGGCCGCCGTCCCGGTCGCGGCCCCGGCTCCGCTGCCCGCGCCCGAGGCGATTCCGCCCGCACCGCAACCGATTCCGCCCCCACCTCCGCCTCAGCACGTCGAATACGCCGCTCCGATACCGCCGCCCCACCCGGCCACCTGGACCGCGCTGCAGGTCATGACGGTCATCGTCATCACGATCATCGCCGGTGCACGCGCCCGGATGGCCAGGGCTCACGCTGGTGGCGGTGGTGGCGGTGGTGCTGCCGAGTAAGCGTTGGATTCCGGCCAAAAGCACGCCGGAATGACGGGGGAACACACGCCGGAATGACGGGGGAACACACGCCGGAATGCCGAGGCGCGTGCCCGCCGGAATGAGGAGGCGTGCCTGTCGAAGTGACGGGGCGCGACTCAGACTGGCGGGCGAGCTACCGAGGCATGGCGAGGTGCGCCGCAGAGGGCGCAGTGAGGTGCCGCTGAGGTCGTGGGGCGCGGCGGTGGCCCTGGCGGGTGCGTGTACCCCGGCGCGGGAATTACTTGCGGAACTTGGCTTCCAGATCCGTGGCGGTGGCCTGGAGGTCGGCCGGAGTGTTGGTCTTGAAGATGCCTTGGAAGCCGGCCTCGGCCTTGATCGCCGCCTCGACCTCCGGGTCGTGGTAGATCTCGGTGAGGCGCAGGTACTTCGGGTTGTCCTTGTCGGCGGCGCGGGCGGCGAAGATGTTGATGTACTGCTTCAGGTCGGGGCGCTCGGGGTCATCGGTGTAGATGATCTGGTCGTTGGTCAGGCCGGCCTGCCGCGCCCAGGTGTCGTCGACGTAGGCGGCGTCCACGCTGTCCAGGGACGCGGCGGTGAGGGTGGGGTCGATGGTGGTGAGCCGCACCCGGGAGGCGGACTTGTCGACGTCCTCGAGTTTCGAATCCCAGGAACCGCCGCCGCGCAGCACGATCAAGCCCGCCGCGGCCAGATTCAGTAGCGGCCGCACCTGATTCGCGGGATTGTTGCTCAACGTGATCTCCCCGCCCTGCGGGATCTCGCTCACCGCCCGGTGCTTCTTGGAGTACAGCCCCAGCGGATAGATCTCCGTAGCCCCGATCGGCACCAGCGTGTCGTTGTTGCGGGCGTTGTAGTTGGCCAGGTACCGGATGTGCTGGAACTTGTTGAGGTCGATGCGGCCCTGCGACAGCGCCGGGTTGGGCTGGTTGTAGTCGGTGAAGTTGGTGAACTCGACGGTGATGCCCGCCTCGGCGGCCTTGCGCTTGAACACGTCCCAGTGCGGTTGTGCGAGATCGTTCACACCGATGCGCACCACGTCACCGTGGTGTTCCTCACCACAGGCGGCCGTCAATGCCAGTGCCAGCAGGACCGGAAACACCAGAAAACGGCGCAATTTTCGCATTTCACGCACCGTAGGGGAGGGTTCGCGCGTACCGGAACCGTTTGGCTCCCCCGGATCGCAATCATTGCCCGCCGATTGCCCGCACGGTTGCATGGCCGGGTTCGATTTCCACCCATCACACAGCAGCATGCGGGAGCACGAGTGAAATTCCATCGGGTACTGGCGATCCCGGTCCTGGTAGCAGCCGTCGCGAGCCTCACCCTCACGGCCTGCGGCAGCAGCGGCGACTCCACCGGCAATACCGTGCGCATCGGCACCACCGAATCCGATCCGCACTGGGACGTGTTCAAGGACGAGGCCAAGAAGCAGGGCATCAACCTCGACATCGTCCACTACTCGGACTACTCGCAGCCCAATACGGCGCTGGCGCAGAAACAGGTCGACGTCAATCTGTTCCAGCACCTGCAGTTCCTGGGCCAGTACAACGTGGCCAACAACCAGGATCTGACGCCGATCGGGGCCACCTACATCGTGCCGCTGGGGCTGTACTCCAAGAAGCACAAGTCGGTCGCGGAGATCCCGCAGGGCGGGGAGATCGCGATCCCGAACGATCCGACCAATCAGGCGCGGGCGCTGTTCGTGCTGCAGGCGGCCGGACTGCTCAAGCTCTCCGGCGACAAGTCGCAGCCGACGCCCGCCGATATCGACAAGGGCGCCTCCAAGGTGAAGGTCACCCCGGTCGATGCCGCGCAGACCGCGTTGTCGCTGGTGTCGGTGGACGGCTCCATCGTCAACAACACGTATCTGGCGAAGGCCGATATCGACCCGACCAGCGCGCTGTACAAGGACGATCCGAGCAATCCCGGTGCCGCGCCGTACATCAACGCGCTCGTCACCCGCGCCGCGGACAAGAACAACGCGACGTATCTGAAGCTGGTGGACATCTTCCACAGCCCGGAGGTGCAGAAGGCCGAGGCCGCGGACTCCAAGGGCACCGCGGTCGAGGTGAAGAAGACCGGTCCGGAGCTCGAGCAGATCCTGCAGCGGGTGCAGCAGACCATCCGCGACAACAAGTGAGCGACAACGACACCGGGTCGGCAGCTGTCGAATTCCGTTCGGTCACCAAGGTTTTCCGGACCGGCAAGCAGACCCACACCGCGCTCGACGATATCGACCTGCGCATCGAAAAGGGTGAGATCTTCGGTGTGATCGGCTATTCCGGCGCGGGCAAGTCCACGCTGGTCCGGTTGATCAACGCGCTCGAGAAGCCGACCACGGGCACCGTTCTGGTCTCCGGCGACCCCATCACCGGGGTCGCGGAGTCCCGGGTGCGGCAACTGCGCCGCGATATCGGCATGATCTTCCAGCAGTTCAACCTGTTCCGGTCGCGCACGGCGGCGGGCAATATCGAATACCCGCTGAAGGTGGCGGGCTGGCCGCGCGCCCGGCGCAAGGCGCGGGTGGCGGAACTGCTGGAGTTCGTGGGCCTTTCGGACAAGGCCCGCAGCTATCCCGACCAGCTCTCCGGCGGCCAGAAACAACGTGTCGGCATCGCCCGAGCCCTGGCCACCTCACCGTCGCTGTTGCTCGCCGACGAGGCGACCTCGGCGCTGGACCCGGAGACCACCGGCGAGGTGTTGCGGCTGCTGCGCAAGATCAACCGCGAGCTCGGCGTTACCATCGTGGTCATCACCCACGAGATGGATGTCATCCGCGCGGTCGCCGACCGCGTCGCGGTCCTCGCCGAGGGGCGAATCGTGGAGCTGGCCAGCACCTTCGACGTCTTCGCGACCCCGACCGCCACCCCCACCCGCTCCTTCGTCGAAACCGTCCTGCACAACCGCCCGACCGACGAGGAACTGGCGCGTCTCGCCGAACGGCACACCGGCCACCTGGTCACCGTGCCCGTCGACGACGACAACAGCATCGGCGCGGCCCTCACCGCCGCCGCGGCCGAGGGCGTCACCGTCGAGATCGTCTTCGGCGGCGTGAGCACGCTGCAGGACAAGACCTTCGGCAGTCTCACCCTCGCCCTCGACGGCCCGCAGGATGCGGTCGAGCGCGTCGCCGCCGCCCTGGCCGCGCCGGGAGCCACGTCGACGGTCGATTCGGTCGATGTGGCGGACACCGAGAACGAGCGGAGGAGCGCATGACCCACACCGTGAGCAATCTGGCTGCCGTGCATACGGATTGGGATCGACTGCGGCCGGTGCTGGGCGAGGCTGTGAGCACGACGATCTACCTGGTGCTGCTCACCTTTGTGGTGGGCGGGACCATCGGGTTGGTGCTGGGGTCGCTGCTGTATACGACCCGCAAGGGTGGGTTGCTGGCCAATGCGCCCGTGAATCTCGTGCTGAATGTGCTGGTCAATGTGGTGCGGCCGATTCCGTTCATTATTCTGCTGGCCGCGTTGGGGCCGGTGACGTTGAAGGTGATCGGGACGACGATCGGGACGGATGCCGCGGCATTCGTGATGATCGTGGCGGCGTCCTTCGGGATCGCGCGGATCGTGGAACAGAATCTGGTGACCGTGGACCCCGGGGTGATCGAGGCGGCGCGGTCCATGGGCGCGGGGCCGTTGCGGATCATTCTGACGCTGTTGATTCCGGAAGCGTTGGGGCCCTTGGTGCTCGGCTACACGTTCGTGGTGATCGCCATTGTGGACATGTCGGCGATGGCGGGCACCGTCGGCGGCGGCGGGCTGGGTGATTTCGCGCTGGTATACGGGTACCAGCGGTTCGACTGGCAGGTCACGCTGGTGGCGACGCTGATCATCATCGCCGGGGTGCAGGGGATCCAGTTCCTGGGGAACTTCCTGGCTCGGCGGGTGCTGCGCCGGTAGCCCTCCGGTAGCGCGCGAGCGCCGATAACCCGCCGGGTGCCGCGTCGATGAGGGGCGCGGCGGCCCGGCGGGTGCCGGTCAGGACACCTTCTCCAGCTTCGGCACCTGCCACTTGCCGTTGAGCACAGTGTCTTTGGGCGCGTACAGCCGCAGGGTGAGGGAGAAGTCGCCGGATTCCGGGATCGGCAGCCAATGCCCGGCGGGCACGTCGGGCCCGGGATCGGCGCTCTGCACGACGATCTCGACGGTGCCGTCCGCGGCCGGGGTGAGCGGCACCAGGTGCCCGACGGAGTAGATGCGCGCCGGATTCTGGATCAGGTAGCTCTGCGCGTCATAGGCGGTGATCGACCAGAAGGCGTCGACGGGCGGCAGCTGACCGCCGGGGAAGGTGAGACGGAATCGGCTGTCGCTCTCGGCCTTCGCGTTGACGGTCGGGTACACCGCGTCGCGGGGCAGATTCGCGCCCAGCCCGACCGCGGCGACCTGGGCGCGCAGCGGATAGTCGGTGCCGTAGGTGCCGACATGGAGGTCGAAGGACCAGCCGTTGGAGTTCTGGGCCTTCGGATCGCGGTAGGCGGCAATCTGTTTGCGGGCCGCGGCGACCCCGGCGTTGAGCATGTCCGTGGACGCGGCGTTCATGGTCGCGCCCGGGGTGAGACCGATGGTGGCGAAGCGCTTCATGGCGTCGACGTCGTCCGGCGCGGCCGGATTCTGCGCCAGCACCGCGCACATACGGTTGAAGAAGGTGGGCCCGTCCATCTGCGCCACCGTCTGCGCGGGCGCGGCACCGCCGGCGGGTTGCGCGCCCGGGCCGCCGTGGACGGCGTTCGGGTCCGCGTTCCACACGCTGAGCGGGGCCAGTTTCAACTGCTGTTGCAGGGCACGCACATTGTCGATGTCGTTGTCGCCCTTGTATTCGATGCGTCCGAGCAGCCAGGTGGTGCCGGTCGGCATGGCCAGCTGTGTCATGCCCGCGGGCACCGTGCCCTTCCAGCTGGGTCCGGTGATCAGGTAGGTGTAGGGCGGGTG
Organism: Nocardia sp. NPDC004722; assembly: GCF_053601505.1. Taxonomy (NCBI): domain Bacteria; kingdom Bacillati; phylum Actinomycetota; class Actinomycetes; order Mycobacteriales; family Nocardiaceae; genus Nocardia; species Nocardia sp. NPDC004722. The sequence goes on along the minus strand of NZ_JBSGBY010000085.1, from coordinate 7,027 downwards.
GGGAGCGCCGGTGGCGAGCCGCGGGTTCACGCTGCCGGGATCGTGCACGGTGTTGGTCCACGCGTCCAGGAACTGCATGAGCCAGTACCGGCCCTCGATGGCGGGGACCTGCACCACCATCGGCTCGGCGCGCAGGTCCAGCCACGCCTGCGAGTAGAGGGTGTCCAGGTTCAGCCGGACGACCTGCTTCTCGTCGGGAGTGGGCGGGTTCTGGTGCACGAATTGGTTTGCCGGACCGCCGGTTTCGCGGGTGACGTCCATGAGGACGAGTGGGAATCCGAAGACGTAGGCGTCGGCGGCGATCTCGTGCGGATCGGTGGAGGCGGCGCTGGTGCTGGTCGCGCTGGAGCCGCTGCTGGACTTGCCGCACGCGGTCAGTCCGAGGGCGGCCAGCGCGGCGGCGCCCAGTCCGATGGCCATCCGGCGATTGACGCGCGGGGCGCTCGGTAGATCCATACGTACCACCTCCGACTCGTGTTTTTGCAGTGCGACTGCAAGTGTACCGGCTACTCGCTGGTTACCGTACTGCGGGGGCGGTGGCGGACCGCGGATGTGAGACCGGTCGATCTTGTTTCCGGCGCGGGCTGCTCCTGTTCCCACGTGGTGGCGCCGCGACCGGGATAGTCTCCGAGACAGCGGGATCCGGGAAGTGGGGACTATGGACGCGCTGTGGAGGTTCCTCGTCACGCGGCGACATCAGCTGCTCGTCGATTCGTATCTGCATGTGTCGGCCGTGGTGCAGTCGCTGGTGATCGCCACGGTGGTGGCGGTGGCCGTCGCGGTGCTGGTGTATCGGAGCCCGCTCGGTTCGTCGGCGGCGACCGCGGCGGCCAGCGCGGTGCTGACCGTGCCGTCGTTCGCCTTGCTGGGCTTGCTGATTCCCGTGCTGGGGCTCGGTGTCGCGCCGACCGTCACGGCGCTGGTGATCTACGCGCTGCTGCCGATTCTGCGCAATGCCATCATCGGGCTGTCGTCGGTGGACCCGGCCGTGGTGGATGCCGCGCGCGGGGTCGGGATGAATCGCTGGCGGGTGCTCGCCGTGATCGAACTACCGCTGGCCTGGCCCGCCATCCTGACCGGCATGCGGGTCAGCACGCAGCTGATCATGGGCATTCTCGCGCTGGCCGCCTACGCCAAGGGTCCGGGGCTGGGCAATGTCATCCTCTCGGGCCTGTCGCGGCTCGGCAGCCCGAACGCGGTGCCGCAGGCGCTGACCGGGACGGTGCTCGTCGTCGTCCTCGCGCTGCTGCTCGACGGGGCGTTCCTGCTCATCGGACGTTTCACCACCTCGAAGGGGCTGCGATGACCGCCACCGTGTCCGGAGTCGGGATCGTCCTCGACTCGGTCTCCAAATACTATGCGGCACAACCCGAACCGGCCGTCGAGGCGGTGTCGATGACGATTCCGGCGGGGGAGATCGTGGTGCTGGTCGGCCCGTCCGGCTGCGGCAAGACCACCACCCTGCGCATGATCAACCGGCTCATCGAGCCGAGCGCGGGCACCATCTCCATCGGCGGGCGCGATGCCGCCGCCATGAATCCGGACGAATTACGGCGCGGCATCGGATATTCCATCCAGCAGGCCGGGCTGTTCCCGCATCTGACCGTCGCCAAGAATGTCGCCACCGTGCCGGGGCTGCTCGGCTGGGACCGCAAGCGGACGGCCGCGCGGGTCGACGAGATGCTTTCGCTTGTCGGCCTTGATCCGGACACGTATCGACGCCGGTATCCGCGGCAGCTGTCGGGCGGGCAGCAGCAGCGGGTCGGGGTGGCTCGGGCGCTGGCCGCCGACCCGCCGGTGTTGCTGATGGACGAGCCGTTCGGCGCGGTCGACCCCATCACGCGCGGGCTGTTGCAGGACGAATTGCTGCGCCTGCAAGCCGAATTGGGCAAGACGATCGTGTTCGTCACCCACGATTTCTCCGAAGCGGTCAAGCTCGGTGATCGAATCGCCGTGCTCGGCAGCCGATCCCGCATCCTGCAGTACGACACCCCGGCCGCGATCCTGGCCCGCCCCGCCGACGAGACGGTCGCAGGATTCGTCGGCGCGGACGCCTCACTCAAACAGCTGACCCTCACCCGGGTCGGGGAGGTGGAGCTCGACGACTGCCCGGTCGCCCTCGAGGACGATCCCGTCGAGGCGCTGCGCGGTGCGCTCGCCGGTCGGGACTGGCCGTGGGCGCTGATCCTGGACGACCAGCGGAGGCCACTGCGCTGGGTGTCGGCCACCGAGCTCGCCACGGCCTCGTCGCTGCGGGAGGCCGGAGAGCCGGTGGGGCAGATGCTCTCCGGGCGTTCGACATTGCAGCACGCCCTGGAGGCACTGCTCACCCAGCAGAACGCCACCGCCGTGATCACCGGAGCGCGTGGCGAATACAGGGGTCTGATCACCGTCGACACCCTGGTCGCGCATCTGTCGGCGTTGCGTGCCGGGCAGGCGGAAGCGGGTGCGGTGCAGTCGGAATCGGGTGTCGAGCAGCCTGGCGAGGTGCGCTCATGACCGCGGGCACCGTCGCTGGACCGGTGCGCACTGCGACCGCGCGGCGTGCCGAACGGCTGCGGCTGCTTGTGCAGCCGCTGTTCGTGATCGTGCTGACCGCCGGGGTGCTGGTTTGGTCCTTCAGTCGGACGCTGACCGTCACCCAGCGGGCGAGCATGAACGCGGACAACATCGTGACCGTCACCCGGCAGCATCTGGCCATCACGCTCGCGGTGGTGGTGATCGTGCTCGCGGTGGCGGTGCCATTGGGGACATTGGTGAGCAGGCCCGGATTCCGGCGTCTCGCACCGGTTTTCATCGGGATCGCCAATATCGGGGCCGCCGCGCCCGCGATCGGGCTGATCGTGTTGTTCTATCTCGTCACCCGCACCACCGGGTTCTGGATCGGGGTGCTGCCGATCGCGTTCTATTCGCTGCTTCCGGTGCTGCGCAATACGATTCTCGGCTATCAGCAGGTGGATCCGACGGTGGTCGACGCCGGACGCGGGCAGGGGATGTCCGCGGCAACGGTGTTGCGGCGCATCGAGTTTCCGCTGGCGGTGCCGTACATCCTGGCGGGACTGCGGACTTCGCTGGTGCTGGCCGTCGGCACCGCGACGCTGTCGTTCCTGGTGAGCGCCGGCGGGCTCGGGATTCTCATCGATACCGGGTACAAGCTGCGCGACAACGTCACGCTGGTGGTGGGCGCGGTGCTCGCGGTCGCGCTGGCGCTGCTGGTCGACTGGCTCGGGGCGCTGGCCGAGCGCTTCCTCGGGCCGAGGGGGCTGCGGTGAGATCCGGAAAACGGTTGGGCTGCCTGATGATCGGGCTGCTGCTCGTGCTGACGGGCTGCGGGCTGGAGTCCGGCAGCGCGGTGCCGCTGCGCGTCGGCCCGGGCAGTATCCGCCCGATCGCCGCGCTGCACGGGGTGACGGTGACGGTCGGCTCCAAGGATTTCACCGAGCAGAACATCCTCGGCTATCTCATCGAGTACGCGCTGTCCGCCGCCGGTGCGAACGTGCGCGATCTGACGAATATCCAAGGCTCCAACAGTCTTCGGGACGCCCAGTTGCACGGGCAGATCGACGTGGCCTTCGACTACACCGGCACCGGATGGGTGAACTATCTCGGCAAGGAGACTCCCGTCCCGGATGAACGCGGGCAGTTCGAGCAGGTCCGCGACGCCGATCTCGCCGCCCACGGCATGGTGTGGACCGATATGGCCCCGATGAACAACACCTACGCCATGGTCACCAGTGCGCACACCGCGCAGGAGACCGGCGTGGCCACCCTCTCCGGCTACGCCGCGCTGATCGCGAAGGACCCCGCCGCGGCAGGGACTTGCGTCGGCACCGAATTCAACGTCCGCCCCGACGGATTCCCCGGCATGGCCGCCAAATACGGCATCGACAGCGGCAAAGTACACAAGCAGATCGTCCAGGACGCCCTCGTCTACCAGGCCACCGCCGACGCCCGCCAATGCCGCTTCGGCTCCGTCGCCGCCACCGACGGCCGCATCCCCGCCCTCGACCTGGTCCTGCTGAAGGACGACCGCTCCTTCTTCCCGAAATACAATGCGGCCCTGGTCCTCCGCGCCGACTTCAACCGCGCCCACCCCGACATCGCCACCCTCATGGCCCCCATCGCCGCCCTCCTCACCAACCCGGTCATCACCGAGCTCAACCGCCAGGTCGACGTCGACGGCCGCGAACCCGCCGACGTCGCCCGCGACTGGATGGTCGCGCAAGGCTTCGTCACCGCGGGGTGAATGATGGGAGGCGACGTGAGGAGCGGTTCGTGGGCGTATTGGTCGACAGGGCGATGCTCGAAGCGGTATTCCCGCCCGGCACGCTGATCACGCTGTCGCAGAACGCACTCGGCGTCGTCACCGACCCGGTGGCGCGATCGATACTGCGCGACATCGGGTTACCCGCGATCGACTGGTTGGACGTCACCGAGGAGCTGCGCGCCGGACAGGTGAACCTCTCGGAAGACGAGCTAGTCGAGGAATACGGCGAATTCGGCTTCGACGTCACCCGCTGGCTATGCCTCGGCACCATCTCCAGCGATGTGGTCTACCTCGACACCGCCGACGGCACAGTCTTCAGCATCCCCGACGGCGGCATCCCCGCACCCCTCAACAAATCCCTCGAAACCTTCGTCTACTTCCTCTACCTCCTCGAAACCGAACGCCCCAACTACGATTTCGACCACCCGACCCCCGACGGCACCTACCGCCCCGGAGCCGAAGACCGCCTACGCCAGTCGATGTTCGCCACCGACCCAACAGGTTTCGCCCCACCGGACCCGGATTCGGACTGGGACCCCGGCGAACCCACCTGGCAACTAGCCCTCCGCTTCGTCGCCGACAAACTCCAGTAGGTTCCCGGGCATCAACGGTCGGGGCGAACGTTACGTGAGCCTGGTATCCGCGAACACCACCATCGCGTCACGGTAGTAGACGGCCAATCCCGCCGCGATCCGATCGAAACTCGCAGTGGCCGTGGGATCGTCGAGATAAGTCTGGGCAAGCTGCTTGAACATCTGCGCGTCCGGGGTCCACGTGGCACTGACGATGCGGTAGGCGGCATCGATCTCGGACTGCACAGCCGCATCGCCGACCGGCGTCCGTGCCGCCATCAGCTCCGCCATGCGGATCATCGCCGCGGTCGTCTCCTCCTGCATTCGCGCGATCTCCTCGGCCGACAGCGAGTCGGTGTGCGCCTTCGAGCGTTCGAACGCCGTCGCCTGATCGGGCCAGCGCCGCATCGCGTCAGCTTCGTACCGGCTCGGATCGAATCCCTCGAAAAGGTTCTCCGGCCTGTTGATCTCGGGCATGTCGATGGTCTCCTCCTGTGCCTGGAGTTCCTCGATGGTGCGGGCGAGCGTGTGCACCACTCGATCGAGGCGGTCGCGTTCCCGCAGCAACCGCGCGTGGTGTTCCTGCAACGCCACCAGCCGATCGGTCTGCCGATCGAGAATGGCCGCGATCTCCTCGAGCCCGAGATCCAGCTCCCGCATCACCAGAATCCGCTGCAGCCGCAACAACTGCGCCTGCTCGTAGAACCGGTACCCATTGCCACGAACCCCCGCCGGCGGCAGCAAACCGATCTCGTCGTAATGCCGAAGCGTCCGCGTCGTCACCCCGGACATCCGTGCGACCTCCGCAATCGACCAGCCCACGCCCCACTCCTCACCCCACTGAACCCCGCCGGTCCCTCCGGCACCTCGACGCTAAACATTCACGCCACGTGAACCTCAAGACCTGCCCCAACCGAGCAAGCCTAAGCGCGCCAATCCCCTCGAATGCCGGGGCTAGCGGCTGCTTCGCGAAATCGAGCGGGGCGTCGAGGGCGTGCCGTGAGCGGTGAACCAGTCAGCGGCATGCGTGGTGAGGACGGTTCAGTGGCCGCGAGCGGTGACGTACGTGGGGTAGTGGGCCGCCAGGGCTTGGTCGTAGGTGGGGAGGCGATTGGGAGAGTCGCTGATGTCGCACTGGAGAGCAACGCGATGGTGTGCGATCTCCGACGACACGGTTATGGTGGGGGTACCATAACCATATGGGCCTAAAGAAGACGACTGTGATGGTGGACGAGAACGATCTGGAGTTGATCAAGCAGGCGGCGGCGCGGGAAGGTCGGCCGGAGTCTGAAATCTTCCGGGAGGCATTCCATCTCGTCGCGATCCGGAGTCGTCGGTGGCAGGAGGACTGGGATATTCCAGTTGTCGATTTCGGACGGCCTATCAGTGACGATGAGGTTCATCGAACCGTGCGGGATGCGATCACCGATCCAACGGAGGATAAGTGATTCTGATCGGTGACACCTCGGGTTTGATCGCGGCGTTCAACGCCTCGGAACCCGACCATGATGCCGCCCGAAAGGTTCTGCAGCAGGCGGCCCTGACGGTCGTCTCTCCGCTGGTGCTGCTCGAGATCGAGCATGTGCTCACTCGAAATGTGAACCGCGAGGCCGCTTACGGAGTCAATGATTGGCTGTTGGCGCAGGAACGCACGGGGCGGATCGAGATCTCGGAAATTCCGGCGGCGGTGCTCCGGATCGCGCGGCGGGTGCAGAAGCGGTATGTCTCGCTGTGCCTGGACTTGACCGATGCGACGAACATTGCTCTGGCCGAGCGATACGAGACGGCCGACGTGCTGACCTTGGACCGCCGCGACTTTCGTGCCGTCACACCGCTTACGCTCCACGCCGCGTTTCGGGTGTTGCCGGACGATATTTGACCACTGATTTGGTCCCTCCCGGATCCTGTTGGGGGACAGGGTATCCGGGAGGGGGGACAAGTCAGAGGTTGACGGGGTAGGTGGGTTCTTGGATTTCGGGCTTGATGCGGTTCTCGACGAAGATGCCGTGCCAGATCATGAAGATCAGGAGGGTCCAGAGGCGGCGGCTGTGGTCTACGGGGCCGGTGCGGTGGGCGTCGAGCATGGCCAGGATGGCCTGTTTGTTGAGGAGGTGGTCGGTGCCGGAGTCGGTGATCTGGGCGCGGGCCCAGTCGTAGAGTTCGGGGCCGCGCAGCCAGTGGCGCAGGG